>DAOWKX010000191.1 GCA_030639705.1 Candidatus Aminicenantota bacterium | reverse complement strand
TGTTCCCAAAAGGTATACCATTGATCTGGATTCTCCAGGAACACATCATTCCCTGAAATTAAAATTCAATTTTGAAGACAGCCTGGGTAAACATAATGGAAAGATTTTAATGAAATATGATGACCGAAAGGCAAAAATTCTTTTCCTGTCGCCTTTGAATCAGGTATATTTTAAACTCCTTGTTGAAAAAAATAAATCTTTATTGATAAACACAAAGGAAAAAAAGTACTGGGAAGGTAATTTTAAATGTTTAATAAAAGAAATGTGGCGAATTGATTTAAGTTTTAAAGAGTTCAGGCTTTTGGTGCAGGAAGGGATTATTCCCCAGCAGAAATTGGCAAAGTTTGATTTGAAATTTCTCTTGGAAAAAGACAATAAAACAGGAAAGCCAAAAAAAATAAAACTGTTTAATGATGAGATATCAATTCAGTTGAAGATTCAAAACAGAAAGATAAAAAGAGGTATTATTCAGTTTCATCTGGATCTTTCTGCTCTCCAGAAGAGTGATATAAATGATGTTATAACCGCTGAATGATTATTTTCTGTGTTTGACCAGGTGTTTGATACCCTCCAAGACCATATCAACATGTAGAAAGGATGAAAATATATGGGTGGAGATTCTCACGCCAGCTGTATTGTCTTTTTCCCGCCCAATGGTTCGAATAACAATATTGTATTTTTCTCTGAGATAATTGACAATTTTTTCCGGTTGAATACCTTCAATTGAGAAAGCGGTCAGTCCTCCGCTGAGATAAAGGTCCATGGGTACATGGAGACGGGCGCCCTTGATTTTTTGGAGTTCTTGTTTCAAATAGCTGGCCAGAGCTTTGATTCGTCTCTCGATCCGGTCTCTTCCGATCAGCTGTTGAAAATCGATGGCCTCTCCCAGGGCAAAAGTCAGAGGGTCTGCCCGCTGTCCCAGGGTTTCAAATTTTCTGGCGTCCTTAACCTTATCCCAGCCATAGGTGGCGATGGTGGGCCATAATTTGTCCTGTGCTTCTTTTTTTACATACAACAATCCACGGCCGGTGGGAGCTCCCAACCATTTATAGGGGCTGGAACAAAAAAAATCAATCCCCAGTTCTTTCATATCCAGTTTCAACATGCCCAGTCCGTGGGCACTGTCGGCAAGGACTAAAATATCCCGTTCATGAGCCATCTGACTGAGTTCTTTAAGGGGTGTAATGAGCCCGGTAATATAAACCGTATGGCTTATGCTGATGATTTTTGTTTTTGGTGTGATGGCCTTTTTAAAAGCACTGACAATTTCATCAACATTGGCGGGAGGTACTCCCAGGGGAACCTCTTTTATCTTGATTCCGAATCGTTTCTCCTTTAACCGCCAGGGATGAATACCGCCCGGATGTTCCAGGTTGGATATCAGTACTTCGTCCCCTTCTTTCAAATCCAGGCCGTTGGCCACAAAATTCATCCCTTCTGTGGTGTTTCTCAACATTGCCACTTCCTCCGGGGCTGCATTGATGAATTTGGCCAGTTTTGCCCTCACTCCTGCTTTTTTCCGGGGGAAATAATTGTAGAAGTCAAAAGGATTGGTGGCTTGAATTTTAAAGGATTTGATAAGGGTATTTAAAACTGGTTTGGGCATTGGTCCCACTGTCCCGTTATTCATCATGATCAGGCCATCCTGGAAGATATAATGTTTCATAATGGCATCCCAGTAAATTCCATCGGGTGATTCATCCTTGATATATTTCTGGTTTAGAGATGTAATGCTTTGATAGACAGTGGCATTCAACTGGTTCAAGGTATAGAGAGAAAGAACAGAACCGCCTATGATGAGCTTGGTGAATTCCCTTCGGGAATACCCTCCTGTTTTTTTTTCTGATCTGATTTGCTCTTCGGTATTCATTGAAATCTCCTAATATTATTATGAATTTTAATATTTCTTCCTGAAGACACTATACACATCTCCTATAAATATATCAAATCCTGAGTTGATAAAGATATTGGTGAAAAAAGGTTACAAAAAAAATCGTTTTGGTCATATCAGTATTTTCTGCCACTATTAAGGATCCCCCGAATCAGATTTTTTTTTGAAATGCCTTAACCCGCATTTCTCACCTGGAATTGTTACGAAATGGGGGTTAAAACTTGAATACTATGATTTTACCCAGATACTTTGAAACTCCATCTCCTGAGTTAAAGCGTCGAACCATGGTTCGGTGTTCATCTGCAAATGCATAAAATTTTATGGTTTGGTTTCTGGGAACATCAAGGATAAAAAATCCCCGGTCATCGCACCGGGTAACGCCATAGAAGAATTCACCTTTGGTATAAAGCCGGGCATCTTCAGAAATAGTTATTTCGGATATTTTAATGTCCAATATCTTCTGAATTTCTTCTATTTTCAGGTTAAAGCGATTGGCAATCTCGCCCGCACTTAATCCTTGATTATGCATCAGATGAACTGTCTGAATTCGCATAAAGTTTTGGAGTTCTAGGTGGAGTTGTCGGATCTGTTCCAGTGTGCGATCCGAGCGGGTCATCAGCACTTCTGCTGGTAATGGGCGCATGGTATGAGAAGAAGCAATCCATCCGGTCATATAAATATGATGTCTGGTTTCATCTGTATTGTAGTTATTCGATAACCATTGAATAGGGAATTCCTGGATATTGAATTTGAACTTGTGTTTGGCAATGATCAGGGTCTTGACTGCCCAGGTTACGGGATGGATGTATCCCATGTCTGAACCTGCCATTTCCGGGGGCGTCACTGCGGTGGGAACCCCCACCAGACCATCTCTATACAATGCTGCTCCCCCGCTATTCCCGGGTGACATGGCGGCGTCGGTTTTGATAAATCCGTCCAGACCGTAAAAATTTCGGTTCCGGTAATAGCCTAAAAATTTCCCCTCGGTAATCGTAATGGTATCTCCGCCTTTTTGCGGATATCCCAGGATTGCTAAGTTTTCATTCAGTTTAAGGGCGAACGGGTTTGAAAAGTTGGCAAAAGTTAGGTCAGCGGGATGTATTTCTTTTCCTTTGGCCTCGGCATAGATTTTAAGAAGTGCCGTATCATGCATTTTATCCAGGCTGACCGGGACAGCCAGGTATTGAAGTACGGGGGATTTAAGCGGATCATTTTCTATTAAACGGTAAACCAGCATGGAATTTCTGATTCGTTTTCTGGTATAAAGGCGGTTGATTCGATTATCATAACGATACATATTATCCATCTGGTAGACATGGTAATTTGTCAGGATTAAGCCATCAGAACTTACAATGGTTCCGGATCCCACCGGTACCTCTTCAATACTTTCTTTGATCAATTCACCGTTGGAAATAATTTTTTTTGCTTTGGCATCAAATTCAGGATTTTTATAAATTGAGATCTTTACCAAATGGCCCAGTTGAACATATGGAGTGACGTCATCAGGAATATTTGCAGGAATTAAATTGGCGATGGACAAAACCATCAGGGAAAAGAATAACCAAAAATATTGAAATTGCTTAGGCATTGATTGATCAGCCCTTTTTCTTCCAGTATAAACTGGATACTATTTTTTTGTATTGAACCAGTGCATCCTCAAACTCACCGCAGGGAGAAATCAAGGACAGAATAAAGATCCTGTTTTTTACCGGAATAATATCATTTATGGCCTTGAAAAGAGAGGGAAATTCAATGGATTTATTCTGAGGCGTTTGCAAAAAACTGTAGATGATTCGTTTTCCTTTTTTTTCATTTATCACTACATCCTGAACCTGGTAACTCTCGGTTTTGGGAATCGAAACAGTTGAGATTAATTGATTATTATCGATTCCTTTTACCTCTTTTTTAACCTCCAGGGAAAATTCAAAATGAGGATATCTTGAGTTTATTCGACGGAAGAGTGTTTCTGTATTGCCCGGGGTGATAATGAGATTTTCAGATATTCCCCGGAATGAATAAGAAGAAAGAGAATGGGGGTAGCGAAAGAAAATACCATGCTCTGAATTTGCATATTGGACTCCACGATATCCGTAATGTGAGATGACTGATCCGGTGACAAGCAAACCAATTGTGTAAACAATCATTAAAGGTCTGAATTGAAATCTGGAATGTCTTGGTCTTTTTGATTTCTTTGCTGTAAGTCGTTTCATTTGAAATACACAGAAACCAAGGATCAAGAGGGTATATATCAAGACGAAAAAGAAAGAAAGCCAGAAAGTATGGGTGAATCCAGATATGAATAGTAATTCAGTAATAATATAATAGGTCCCCACCAATAAAATCCCAATTGTTACTGCCAGAGCAGCTGAGAGATGAAAGTTTTGTTTTTTAAATTTTGCCTGTCCGATGAGATATCCCATGAGGGATCCTACGGCTGAATGAATTAATACCCGGGTGGTGATGATATAGGCAATGGCAAACAGGGTATAATCCGGGTGGTTCCAGATATTTTGGATCACCATTGCCACTGCGTAACCCGCGCCAATGACTGCACCGTAAACCATACCATCAACCGTTTCATTAAATTCTTTCAGGGGCATAAATACAAATCGGATTAGTGCGAACAATAACAGGGAAAAAATCATCCCCCGGACAAAAAAGGATCCCTGGATAAATAACAGAATCGAGGCATGAATCCATTCATTGATTTGATATATGATATTGGTGAGAGGGTGGGCAAACAACGTCCAGGCAGCCATACCTGCTACAAATGAGGTGAGTATATAGGGGATCGGTTCTGGTTCTTTTCGATCCTGAAGGTAAAAAAACCAGACCCAGATAAAACCTGATAGTAATGCCATGGTCGCCAACAGAATAAATCGGAGGCTCTGGTCTGAACCCAGTCGGGTTTCATAACCCCACAAGTACATGGTGACTAAAAACAACAGCTGGATTATCAAATTGAAGATCCCTGTCCTGTAGATATATTTTAACCGCATCAAATAACCTCCTGCAGTAGATCCTGCTCTTTTTTATAGCATATCCCCTTTGATTATGCAATTGTGAAAACCATGGATGATTTTCATCATCATATTTACCAGTTTCTAATAATCTGAATTATGGAAATAATTAAAAATAAATGATATTATAAACCGGGTAAATAAATCCGTTAAGGTAAATTGGATTAATGTGATGGCAAATAATTATTGGAAACAGAAAAATGGTTGAGTTGAAATCGTATGCAAAAATCAACCTGGGCTTGGAAGTAATTGGAAAGAGAGATGATGGGTATCATGATTTGAAAACCATTTTTCAAACCATTGATTTTTTTGATATTTTATATCTCAGGGAGAATACCATTAATACCATCCGCTTGAGAGGAGATAATAAACATATAGGCTGGTGGAAACAGAATACCATATATAAAGCTTTTAAGACAATTTACAACAATTATAATATCAGCCAGGGATTTGATGTGTCAATTAAAAAAAATATCCCTCCTGGATCGGGACTCGGAGGGGGTAGCAGTAATGCCGCAGTTATTCTATTGTTCTTAAATGAATGGTTTAACCTCAAGATCAGCCTGACTGAATTAATTGAAATGGGAATAGCGATCGGTGCTGATGTCCCCTTTTTTTTTCTGGGGGGAACCGTTTTGGGAGAAGGTATCGGGGAAAAAATGACAAAAATAATCGACCTGGATGAGACTGGAATTGGCATTGTAATTCCCGGTATTAGCGTGTCTACAAGATTAATTTTTTCCCGCTTTCGCTTGACAACGGAGCAATTTGAAAGTAAAATAGATATCTTTTTGAAATCTGGGAACAGGAAAATTTTAGAGAATTACCTGGAATCAATCACATTTCAATTATTTCCAGACATTAAGAGAATAAAAGATAAAATGCAAACTTATGGAAGTGAATTAGTGCTGATGAGCGGGAGCGGATCGGCAATATTCTGTACTGTGGAAAATTGCTCAATAAATCGTATCAAGAAAGATTTTCCCGATCTGGTTTTAACCAGAACCATTAATGCCGAGTATTATCAAAATAGTGTTGGGGCGTGGCCAAGCGGAAAGGCATCGGTTTTTGGAGCCGACATTCGGAGGTTCGAATCCTCCCGCCCCAGAGGTAAAGCATGAATAAAAACAAATATTTAATTTTTTCTGGTTCATCCAATATTAATTTATCAAAGCGGATTGTCAGCTATCTGAAGAAACCATTGGGTCGATCTAAACTAGGAGTTTTTTCAGATGGTGAAATCCGCTTTCAAAGCCTTGAAAACGTTCGGGGTGCTGATGTATTTATCATTCAGTCTTTCAGCAGTGACATTAATTTTCACATTATGGAGTTACTCTTAATGGCCGATGCCTTTAAACGGGCTTCTGCAAAAAGAATCACCGCCGTTATTACTTATTATGCCTATGCCCGGCAGGATCGGAAGGACAGGCCCCGGGTTCCCATTTCCGCAAGACTTGTAGCAGAACTTTTGGAAACCGCTGGATTCTCAAGGGTTCTTTCCATTGATCTACATGCTGGTCAGATTCAGGGGTTTTTTAATGTGCCCGTTGATAATTTGATGGCTCTCCCGATATTCATTTCCCATTTTAAAAAGAAGAAACTTAAAAACGTGGTTATCGTTTCACCTGATGCGGGGGGAGTGGAGAGAGCCCGTTTATTCTCACAACGGCTCGATGCCAATCTGGCCATTGCCGATAAAAGAAGACCTGAGCCCAATGTGTCTGAGGTTATGCATATCATCGGAGATGTAAAAGAAAAGGATGCCATTATTGTTGACGATATTGTGGATACCGCAGGTACCTTGACCAAAACGGTTGAAGCATTGAAAAAAAACGGGGCCCGAAAGGTATATGCCGCTTGTACCCACGGGATTTTCTCTGGGGAAGCTATCAATAGAATTTCATCTTCATCAATTGATAGCATTTATATTTCCGATACCATTCCTCAGAATGCGGAAAAACTTAAATGTGGAAAAATCGAGGTGCTTTCCGTTTCGAAACTATTTGCCCAGGCAATTGATAGTATTCACAAAGAAACCTCGGTTTCGAAACTGTTTCTATAAAGAGGTGAATGATGGAAAACATAATGAGTGTTAATGCTGAATCAAGAACAAAAGCTGGAAAAGGATTCGCAAAAAAATTAAGAAATATGGGGAAGGTTCCTGCCATTATTTATGGTGGTGGAAAAGAATCGATCCCCATTTCACTCTCACTAAATGATGTGAAATCCATTCTCAAGGCGGAAAAGGGTGAGAATACCATTTTAAGAATTCATAGAGATGATATTAAGGTCGATGCCATATTGAAAGATATCCAGTATGATTATCTGTCTGATAATATCATCCATGTGGATTTCATTCGAATAGATCTTAAAAAACTAATTGAGGTGTTTGTTCCGGTAATTATAAAAGGAGAATCGATCGGTGTAAGGGTGGAAGATGGTATATTTGATTTTGTTACCCGGGAATTAAAGGTTAGATGTATGCCGGACAAGATTCCAACGGCAATTGAAGTGGAGGTCAGTGAATTGCATATTGGCAGCTCGATAAAAGTAGAAGAATTGGATGTCGAGAAGGATAATGAGTTTTTATCAGATCCAAAAACCGTTATCTGTTCGGTCTCTGTCAAGGGAATGATAGAAGAGGAAGTGGTGGAAGAAGAAGTAGAAGAGGAAGCTGTTGAAGGTGAAGAACCAGAAAAGGATGAAAAGGAAGAAGAAAAAGAAGTTAAAACCAAGGAACCATCCAAGACTCGAGAAGGTGAGTAGTCAAAATCTGGTTTTGAGGGTATAGGGTATTATGTTTGTAAATAAATTACTTCTTGCTCCTTAATAAAGGGGCTAATGAAGGTGTTCATTATCCAAAGGAGGTAAAATGAAAGGACAGTATGAAATCGGCTATGTCTTAAATCCGGAATCAACTGAAGAGGATGTTAAAAAAGTCGCTGATTCCATTCTTGGAATCATAAAAAAGGCAAAAGGAGAAATTGAAAATGTTGATGAATGGGGTAGGAGACCACTGGCTTATCGCATTCAAAATCACAATGAAGGTGTTTTCACATTTATCAAAACCGATTTTGATGGCAGTGTGGTTGCTAATATTGAAAGACGGTTAAGATTGAGTGAAAAGGTGATGCGTTTTTTAGTATTGCGATTGGATGATAAGCTGAAAAAAGCCAATAAATTGACAAAAAAATGGCAAAAAATTGATAAAAACGCAAAAAAAACCAAGACTTTTCCCCAGAAAGAAAAAAAGGATGAGGAAGAGCTAAAGATTAAGAATGAGGTTAAAGATGAGTAATACACAAACAAATCACAGATCCCAAAAAAAATATTACTTTTCCAGAAAAAAGTACTGTTTTTTTTGCAAGGAAAGAATAAAATTGATCGATTATAAAGATGTTAAGATTTTAGAAAATTTCATTTTAGACACCGGAAAAATTCAGCCAGCCCGTGTTTCCGGAACCTGCAGCTATCACCAAAAGCAGTTAACCAAGGCTATAAAAAGAGCCAGGCATATGGGACTTCTGAAATTTGTAGAACCCAGGAGAGGATAAAATGAAAGTCATTTTGAATTCGGATATTGAAGGAAAGGGAGAAGTTGGTGATATTATTGAAGTTAAATCTGGTTATGCCAGAAATTATCTGTTCCCGAAGCAAATAGCGTTTCCTCTCACCCAGAATAACTTGAATATGATGAAAGCCAGGAAGAAAAAAATCCAGAAAAAACTGGAAATCGAAAGGCTTTCTGCCCAAGAGCAAGTACAAAAATTAGAAGAATTGACCCTGACCTTTGAAAAAAAGTCAGGCGAGAATGATGTGCTTTTTGGTTCGGTCACAACCTCGGATATAGAAAAAAAATTCGAAGAATTGGGCGTTACCATCGACAGAAAAAAAATTCATCTTGAGGAACAGATAAAACGATTGGGGAATTATTCCTGTAAAGTAAAATTGATGAAGGATGTGGAAGCTGAATTAAAAATAGTGGTTGTTGGCGAGGATGGTTTGCAACGAGAACAAGAAGTTGAGAAAGAGGAGACTGAGCAGGAAGCCAAAGAAGAAAAAACCGTTGATAAAGTTGAGATAAAAGAAGGCAAGGAAGAAAAACCTAAGGCAAGAATCACTGAGAAAAAGGATGGAACTGCCCTGGAAGAGGAAAAGAGCCAAGATACTTCATCCAAGGATTAAATGCCAAATCGCTTAACTCCTGATCTTAATAAAGCACTACCGTTTGATGAATTTGCAGAAAGAGCGATTTTAGGGGCAATGTTAATTGATAATCGCTATGTGAATGAGGTATTTTCATCAATTAATTCAGATGATTTTTACAGTGAGTCACACAAGAGTGTGGCTGCCGCCATTGATAACCTGGTCAATAAAGGTCAGGGAGCTGATACAGTTACTGTTTCTGGATATTTAAAGAAAAAGGATGAGTTGAAATTTGCCGGTGGGTATGAATATATCAATTCCTTAATTGACGGGATTCCCGAGAATATCAATCTTGGTGAATATATTAAAGTCGTGAGAGATCAATCCGCACTGCGCAAGATTATCATTACCTCCATGGAAGTTATTCAAAAAGGAGTCGATCAAAAAGCAGATACAGAGAGTATATTGAATGAATTACAGGAAGATATCATTAAAATATCCGGAAGCCGGGTCCTGGGTGGATTTCTCTCCACAAAAGAGTTGGTCCCTGAAACCGTAAATTTGATAGAAAAAATACAAAAACATGGAGAAAGTAGGGGATTAAAAACAGGATTTACTGATCTGGACAATATAACTTCTGGATTTCAAAAGGCCAATTTGATTGTTATTGCCGCTCGACCTTCTATGGGAAAAACCGCACTGGCACTGAACATTACTGCCAATATGGCAATAGAAAATGAAAAATCAGTCGGATTTTTTTCCATCGAAATGTCCAAAACTCAAGTCATGATGAGATTGCTTGCGCTCAAATCCAGGATCAGTTTGAGTGCTCTGATGAGTGCTCGACCCCGCCTCAGTCAGAAAGAATGGAAACAACTGGAACTGGCAGCCAGCGAATTGGAAAAGGCCAGGATTCATATTGATGATTCGCCGACCCTGTCTATCGTGGAAATGAAAACCAGAGCCAGACGTTTGAAAAATGAACGTGACCTGGATATCATCTTTGTGGACTACCTTCAATTGATGAAGGTCACCGGTGACTTACTTCGTAAGAATGATACCCGGGCTCAGGAAGTTACCATTATCACATCAGCTCTGAAAGAACTGGCTAAAGAGCTGGATATTCCGGTGGTGGCCTGCGCTCAATTGAGTCGTGCACCTGAGCAGCGGGGAACTCGCAGAGAGGGTCCCAGGTATCAGTTGTCGGACTTGAAGGAGAGCGGGGCCATTGAACAGGATGCCGATCTGGTCATGTTTCTTCACAGAGAACGAGAAGATCAAACGGATGGAGGTAGTGGTGGAGGAAGTGGAACTGCTGATGTCATTGTCGCCAAGCAGAGAAATGGACCCACGGGGAAAATTGTTTTAGCCTTTATTGACAAATACACAAAATTCAGTAATTATGACTGGCAATATGAAGAGTAAAGGAAAGCCATAAACTATTCCGGTTATTGCCCGTAAAATTCCCCAGGAGGATATTTTTGTGGATTTTTG
>DAOWKX010000180.1 GCA_030639705.1 Candidatus Aminicenantota bacterium | reverse complement strand
GCAGTGCATCATTCTGAATTTCGCATGGTTTGTGATACAAACGTGCAAAATAGCTCCAAAAAATGAGAAACGTTTTTGGGTAAAGTGAAAAGGGATAGCGACTACAGCCTGCGAAAAATTTGATGGTGAATTAAGGGAATAGAGGAAGATAAGAACTGGTTGAAGGAACTTTCAGGTTATGATATAGTGAAATCATGAAGATAAGGGCAGTACAGTTCAGTCCGGCCTTGGGGAATGTATCAAAGAATATGGAGTATCATCGTATCCAGATAAAAAAGGCCATTGCAGATAACTGTGATCTGATCATTTTTCCGGAATTGAGTCTGAGCGGATACCATTTAAAAGATATTGTATATGAGATTGCATTAAATCCAGAAAGTAAAGAAATTGCTGAATTGGCAGAATTAAGTAAAAAGATTGATATTGTGGTGGGGTTGCCATATGAGCAATCGCCTGGAATTATTTATAATTCAGCACTGTATTTTTCCCGGGGAAAATGTCTTCATAATCATAAAAAAGTACAACTTCCCAATTTCGGAATGTTTCAGGAAGAGATGATATTTAAGGCAGGTAATACCTTTAAAAGCTTTAAAATAAAGAATTTTACTGTAGGAATGATTATTTGCCGGGAAATCCTGTTCCCGGTCCATGCTTACCTTTATTATTTACAGGGAGTGGATTTTTTAGTCGGAATATCCAATAGCCCTTTCCGGGGATTGAAAAAGGATCATTTTGCATCACTTCAGTTATGGGAAAAAATGGGGTATGTTTGTTCTGTTTTTTATCATCAACATTATATTTATGTGAACCGTACCGGATTTGAAGACGGAATTGGATTCACCGGAGGATCTTTTTTTGCCCGTTCCGGTAAAGGAATTGAAAAGAAGGCAAAGTATTTTGAAGAAGATGAAATTGATTTTGAAATGAATTTGGAAGATGTCAGCAAGGCCCGGATAGCCGGTAATTATCTTCGGGATGAAAAACCGGAGATTATTTTAAAAGAATTAAAAAGGATTTTAAATGCATGAAATCAATTTTGAAATTGCCGAGAAGGTGATTATACATTTTATCAGGGATTCGATCACCAAAAACAATTTCAAGAATGGAATCATCGGAGTTTCAGGTGGTTTGGATTCGGCAGTGGTTCTGGTTCTGATGCAGAGGGCCCTGGGAAACAATCATACCTTGGCCCTTATTTTGCCCTATAAAACATCATCACCGGAGAGCCTGAGGCAGGCAAAACTAATATGCAATCAATTAAAAGTGGATGCTGAGGTGATTGATATTTCTCCTTCTGTCGATGCTTATTTTGACCGTTTTCCAACAGATAGCCTTATTTTAATCGGAAATAAATGTGCCCGGGAGCGGATGTCAATTCTATATGATTTTTCCGTGAGGAAAAATGCACTGGTGGTGGGCACCTCCAACAAGAGTGAATTATTGATTGGATATTCCACACTTTATGGAGATTCTGCTGCGGCATTCTTTCCCATCGGAGACATATACAAAACCCAGCTGTTTGATTTTGCCGCCTACCTGGATATTCCTGAAGAGATCATCCAGAAAAAACCATCTGCTGATTTATGGAAAGATCAAACCGATGAAGGAGAGATCGGTATTTCTTACCGGGATTTGGATGAGATATTATATAACCTGGTTGATTTAAGAAAAAAAGCTGAAGATATTGAAAAAATGGGCCATAAGAAAGAGAAAATTGAAAAGATAAAAAAGATGATCATGGATTCCCAGTATAAAAGGACTATGCCTCCGATCGTTAAATTTCATAACCGTACCATTGGTCTTGATTTCAGATATTTGAGAGACTGGAATAAATAGCAGTGGAGTCAGGCAATCACTTGCAGTTGTTTATTTTGAAATGAATTTAAAAATCTATACTGTTATTGTTCGAGATCAATGACCCTGTATGTTGTTCCGGTTCCTATTGGTAATTTAAAAGATATTACCTTGAGAGCGATAGAAATTTTGCAAAAAGTGGATTTTATTATCACCGAAGACACACGGTATTCGATAAAATTATTAAATCATCTGGGAATCAAAAAAAAATGCGAGAGTTATTATCGGCCCAAGGAATCCCTTAAAGTGGAAAAGCTGGTAAACCGTTTATTAACTCGAGATGCTGCCCTGATAACCGATTCCGGAACTCCTTTGATTTCGGATCCCGGATATATCCTTATTCGAAGAGCAATAGAAAAAGGTATTCACATTGTTTCACTTCCAGGTCCCACTGCATTTGTACCGGTACTGGTGGCCTCGGGAATCAATCCAGCATTATTCTGTTTTTTGGGTTTTCCACCGCGGAGAAATGGGCATTTGGCCCGTTTTTTGAAAAAGGTGGCTGAATTTGAGTGTGCGCTTGTTTTTTATGAGTCACGCAGACGGTTAGAGAATTTTTTGAGAGTGGCTTTCTCTGTATTTGGGAACCGGCGATTTTGCATTGGTAAAGAAATCAGTAAAAAAAATGAAAAAATCATCAGAGCCGAATTGAAGGATCTGGATAGGGTTTTGAGATCGGAAACCTTACTGGGTGAAATGGTGGTGGTTATTGAAGGATTAAGAGAGAGTAAGAGACCGGACAGAACTCCAGAAATTAATTCTCTGGATGACATTTTTATTTATTTCAAAGAAAAATATGGTATTTCAAAAAATACCATAAAGCGAGCCATGATGAAAAAATAAGAAACTCATTGCCCGCAAGGTGAGAAAATTATAATTTTTTATAATTAAATTAAATGTCTGTCAGGGAAATCAGAGCAAAATCCGTTCTGCGAAAGCATAAAAAAATTGATTCCTGGTTTGTTTCCCATTACGGGATGAATTTATACCGGGGTTGTTCCCATGACTGTGTTTATTGTGATGGCCGATCGGAGAGTTATTATGTGGAAGGAGTGTTCGGCAAAGATATTGCTGTCAAAGTGAATGCCCCGGAGATCCTGGAAAGGGAACTCGATCCTGAGAGAAGAAGGATTCCTTTAAAAAAGAGTTTCATGATGGTGGGTGGTGGAGTGGGCGATGGATATCAACCGGTTGAGAGAGACTATCATCTTACCCGGAAAGTACTCCAGTTGATTGAGAAATTTGATTTTCCGGTTCACATACTGACCAAATCAACGATGGTTAAAAGGGATATTGATATTTTGAAGAGAATAAATGAAAAGAAAAAAGTCATTATCAGTTTTAGCTTTTCATCTGTTGATGATCATCTCTGTTCAATATTTGAGCCTAATGTACCCGGTCCCGGTGAACGGATGGAGGCGCTTGCATTCTTTAAGAAAAATGGAATTGCCTGCGGCTTGTTTCTGCTGCCGGTTATACCCTTTATCAGCGATGATTCCAAACTGATGGAGCAGGTTATAAAAAAAGGAAAAGAAGCCGGAGTTGATTTTATCATTTTTGGAGGCCTGACTTTAAAAAGCGGGAAACAGAAGTCTTATTTTTTAAAAGTATTAGAGAATAAATTTCCCGAACTGAGTACAAAATATACAACCCTGTATCGGGAAAATAGGTGGGGGCAAGCATCCGGAGATTATTATGACCATTTGAATATCCGTTTTTTTAAGCTGGCAAAAAAATACAGGGTTCCGGTTCGCATTCCCTTTGCGTTTTACAATGATATTTTGAGTGAAAATGACCGGGTGATAGTCATACTGGAACATATGGATTATTTGTTGAAGATTAGGGGTGATGCTTCATCCTATGCGTATGCTGCCTACTCCCTATCAAAACTTAAGGAACCGCTGTCAATCCTGAAATCAGAATGGAAAAAAGTAAGTGGAGTGGGGACATTCACCGAGGGCATCATCAGAGAAATACTTCAGACTGGGACCTCCGCCTATTATGAAAGATTGATGGGTTTGTGATGGTCGATATTTCGGGAACAGGCAGGTATGTTTACTCTTATATCTGTATCAATCATGGTTTTACAAGCGGATGAATAAGTGTTATAATTTTGACTCATGAGTGAGTTTAGATATATTGTTGTGGATGGGCTGATTCGAGCCGGTAAAACCAGACTGGCCCAAATCATATCAGAGAAATTTAATGCCCGCCTGTTCTGCGATAATAAAGAAAATCCTTTTGTCGAGGATTTTTTTTCGTCCTTAGCCACAGGAGAAGATTCGGTTTCCCTGAAGACCCAGCTCATTTTTTTGTTGAACCGCTATTCACAGCAGCTGGAAATCAAACAGAAGGAACTGTTCCAGAAAATGACTGTTTCCGATTATATTTTTTATCGTGATGGAATTTATGCCCATTTGATTTTAAACGATGAGGAACTGGATATTTACAAAAAGATGTTTAATATTTTTTCTGAAAATGTTCTGCGTTCTGAGCTGGTGGTGTATTTACAGATATCTTTTTCAGAAATGTTGAGGAGAATCCGGGAAAGTGGAAGCAGACAGGAAAAAAACGTTCCCAGTGAGTACTGGAGAGAGGTTTTTGAGGCCTATAATTACTATTTTTTCAACTATAAAAGTTCACCATTGCTGGTTGTCAATATGGAAAAGGTGGATTTAGAAAATCCCGAAGATATTCAGCATTTACTGCAAGAGATACAGAATCATAATAAAGGAACACGATACTATGCTCCAGCCTAATTCTGAAAAACGCAGGGTCCTCTGTTTCAAGAAAAAAAAAAGCCAGGGAGAAAAAATTACAGCCATTACTGCCTATGATTTTCCTACCGCTAATATTATCTCAGATGCGGGAATAGATTTAATTCTGGTCGGAGATTCTCTGGGAATGGTGATTCAGGGAAAGAAAGATACCTTGACGGTTACACTCGATGAAGTCATCTATCATACAGGAATGGTATCCCGGGCTGATCCTGTTTCTCTGGTTGTGAGTGATATGCCTTTCCAATCTTATCATATTAGCATAGAGAGAGCCCTTGAAAAT
>DAOWKX010000012.1 GCA_030639705.1 Candidatus Aminicenantota bacterium | reverse complement strand
GTTTTTGGGAGCGTCTCATCCCATTTTCGATATTGGCGAGAAATGGGATTCGCAAGCCGTTCAAAGGGAAGCCGACACGCCTGCTTGATCTTGATTTTGAGGAAATATCCTAATTTAAGTGGTGGATTTTGGGCTGGTTTTAGTTTTATGGAATATACCGGGATATCAATTGACAACACCCTGTATACAGGTTACTATTTTTCATGAGACTTTATAAAAAAATTATCCTGATTATACTGGCACTGATTTGTCTGCTGGTATTGATTGTTTTTTTTCTACTTAAACAAACCTTACCCAGAATCCAGGGTGAAATCTCTCTCCAGGGCATCACAAATCCAATCACCATAAAAAGAAACCACTGGGGAGTCCCCCTTATCGAAGCCCAAACCCGGGATGATTTGTTTTTTGCCATTGGCTATCTTCACGCATCGGACCGCCTGTTTCAAATGGATCTCACCCGGCGGCACGCCACCGGTAGATTATCAGAAATATTCGGAGACCGAACGGTTGAAACCGATCGATATCACAAGGATATGCTCATAGAGGAATCGATTCAGACATTACTCCAGGGAATTCCTTCTGAAAAAATAAAAATCCTTGAAAAATATTGCCAGGGGGTGAATACCTTCATCAAGACCCGGGCCTTACCTCCGGAATTCACCCTGTTAAATTATCGACCGCAGGACTGGGGCTTGAAAGACATGGTCAGTATTTTTAAAAATATGGAACTCCTCCTGGCGGAATCCGGTTCAGAGCTTTACAATGCCAAGATCATAGAGTCCCTGGGGTTGGAAAAGGCAAAGCAACTCATCATAGGAGTGCACGGCTCCACCATCATTAACGCGAAAGAATATCAGAGCATTTATAGAAACAACACTTTAAAAACCGCCTTCCTCAATGAAAAAAAATTACTGGAGAGCGGTATCGGAAGCAACAACTGGGTGATATCCGGAAGTAAAACCAGCACCGGACATCCCCTCTTAGCCAATGACCTGCACCTTCCCAACACCTTTCCAGCTTATTTTTATCAAATCATGGCCAGAACGGATCAATTCGAGTTATCGGGAAATACATTGCCGGGTGTTCCCTTTATTATCGTCGGACGGAACTCAGAATTGGGATGGGGCTTTACCAACACCGGAACCGATGTGATCGACTATTTTTTACTGGAAATCAACCCCCGGAATCCCAATCAGTATAAACTGGATGGCAAATGGGAAGAATTCAAAATTATAAAAAAAAGAATTAAAGTAAAAAATAAACAGGACATCATTCAAGAAATACGAGTATCCCGGTTCGGACCTGTATTTGAAGATGGAGGGAGATACTATGCCCGGCACTCAATCATGCAATATCCATCTACCACAATGGATGCATTTTTCAAGATGAATTTTGCCAAGGATATCGATGAATTTATCCTTGGAGTCAAACAGTTTTCTTCACCCGCCCAGAATATTGTGTTTGCAGATCGAAAGGGAAATATCGGATATATACCGGCCGGATTGATTCCCAAAAGAAAAAGGGGAACGGGTGAAGTACCGGTTCCGGTCTCCAGAAGTACCGATATCTGGGAAGGATTCTATGATCAGGATGACATTCCAGTGTTGCTGAACCCTGAAAAAGGAATCATTGTTACGGCCAACAATCCGGTACTCCCTGAAAACCATCTGCCGGTCTTCGCTAAGAACTGGTATCCCTCCTTCAGAGCCGACAGGATCAATGAATTGTTAAATACAAAGTCGTTTTTTTCCCTAGCAGATAACCAACAAATTCAGACTGATTCATTTCTTAATGGGGCACGGTTTTTGATTAGTCAAATCAGAGGCCTGACCTTTAGCTCAGAAAAAGCCACATTCGTACTGGATCAGTTGAAAAAATGGAATTATCGGGCAGACAAGGGCCTGGCTCCTTTTCTGTTTTATACATTTGAACATCAGCTTAGTCAGAACATCTTTGGCAATCACATCAAAGATGAAAAACTGCGGAGAAACCTCATATCCTATACCTGGATATACCGGATACTGAACTATCCTGAAGCAAAATCGGATGCAGATAAACTCGCTTACTGGATGGATGATATCACCACACCCGAACCAGAAGATTTTAAACATATGGTAGAAAAAAGCCTGATCGATGTATACAATCAATATCAAAAAGAATCGGGTAACCATGATTTATCCTGGGAAAAATCTCATATACTCAGATTACAGCATCCCCTGGGATCGATACCGGTCATCAAGGGCTTTCTAAACCGGGGGCCCTATTTTATGCCGGGAGGCCGCGGCTGTATCCTGACGGCCAGTTTCAAGAGAGCTACTAACTTCCACATCACCCAGATGTCCACATTTCGCATGATCATGGACTTTTCAAATTTTTCAAACTCGCTGTTTATCAATGCCACAGGGCAGAGTGGCCACTTCATGAGCCCCCATTATGATGATCAGATCGATTTATTTATAAACTTGAAATACCGCAAAATGGAAAATTTCAGTGAGAACCTGAAAATATTAAGGTTAATCCCGGGAAATCATTCATCTATTGACAATGAACCATAATTCCCATAATATTTCATTGAGATGAAAAAAGGAATTTCCTATGGTGTTCCGGCCTAATTGAAACAATTTAAAAATAATTAAGGGAGGAAAAAGATGAAACGATTTTATATTTGGTCTCTGCTGATAATATGTTTATTGGTCTTGCTGGGAGTGGGAATGGCCCAGTTTCCCAAGATTAAAATCAAAATCCCCAAAAAAATACCTGGACTGAATAAGATTCTCAAGAGCAAGCCACCCCTCACAACCAGTATTGCCAATGCAGTCACCGAAGTTCCATTCCTTGATGACTTTGATCCAGAAACAGCCTGGCCAATGACATCACTCCAGCGTACAACTGAAGGCGGTTTCATTTTAGAGTATCAGGGTAACTTTATGTTCGAGTGCCAGAGTTATTGTTTGCGGGCAGGAACCTATGCCCCAGGTGAAGGGCGCGGGGGAAGGGGTTATCTCTATGCGCCTCTAAAAGGGCCTCAAGCAGATATTGTCTCTAACCTACTGAAAAAATCATATCTACATCCTGAAATTCCCCAAAAGGATATTCAGGTTTTACTGTGGGCTGTAATTTCCCGCACTAAAATTAAAAAAATGTCGCCTGAAATAAGATATACTGCTGCCAAACTTCTCACCCCCAAAGAAATTTTCCGGATCAATGGGGGGGCATTGGGATTGATCCCCAGAAAATTTATAAACAAAGCCTTTGAGAACCTACCCTCATCAGTACGGCGAGTAATGGAGGCAGAAGCCCGCTTGCGTACAATGCTCACCAAAACCCAGGCCTCTTATGAAGAACTGGAGCGAATCGCAGTTTTAAATGGAGAACCACCCCATGAAGAAGGAGACCGTGAAGTACCTCTCGGTCGCTGGTCTTTTCATCCTGATGGATATTTTATCCGTTATTTTCCTCGTGGATACAAACGAATGCTCATTGAACTCTATTATCCCGAACCGGTTCAGATAAAAATGGATAAACTCGGCCGCATCATCTTTATTGCTGATCAGAAGGGCAATCGGCTGGAAACAGTCTACAATGATACCATAGAAACACTGGTTATCCCGGGAGAGACTTCGCTTAAAGGATATTCTATTCGTTCCTTGCGTCTTGTGATGGAAAATTCTGGTTCAAAAAAAAATGAAAAAAAGCGCCAAAGAGAGTGGAAGAAAGCAGGATGGACTTTCCTAGGAGTTCCGACCGGAGGAGGCAAAATCAGTTCAACTCCGAACCGTTTCTCTGATTCAAAAGATCGCTACCAGTGGGCTTTAGATCACAAGATGGAATTGAATAATTTATATCAGGGACTTAAAAAACTTGGCAGACTGGATGCCGGGCATAGGTTGAACTCTAACCAAATGGATGAAATCATGGCCCTCGGACACTATGCCATTGCCCTGCAAAAAGCAATAGGAAACCATAACTCTGAATTGAAAGACTGGAGGGTCAATCCGGTTGAGCTGGTCAAAATAGCCTGGCAGTCAACTGTTGCCAAATACCTCAGCACTTGTCAAGGTACTCCTGTTTTTAATCCAGCTGATGATCCGGTTCCCGGCCAGGCGGGGAGTCAAATAGGGGGAGATTCAGGACGCGAATCAGATGAAGGAAAAACCTGCGACCAGAAATATGAAACCTGTATGGGTGAAGCTCATGCTAAATTGACACTCTGCCTCGATAAGTGCTATGAAAAATATGGGGATGAAGCAAAAGAGAAGGGTTGTGATTTAAATGGCCTTATTAATTGTTTAAGAAAAGCCATGACCAATGATGCCACAATTAAGTGTATTTGGACCTATTGTAAGACAGAGACAGCTCCTGGAAAACTGCCAGGGATGTTAATACCTTGCTTAGCAGATTGCGTAAAGGAGTATAGTAAGAACAAATCTCAATGTTTTTATGATCATGTAAATTGTAATGATTGAAACCATTTTTTTCGATCTTTCACAACAACAATATATAAAATGTTGCAATGCAAGACCTGACCCTACAGATAGTTAAAACTGTTTTTTTCTTTTAAAAAAAATTTCTTCAATCAGAACCGGCGAATCAAATCGGAATTCAATCATATTACCTTCTCTTTTGAGAGTTTGATCTTTAAAACTATATTTGAATGAGACACCTCTCAAGGTTTGTTTTTTCAATAGATTATTATTTAAAAATACCAATATTTCACCCAAATAGCCACTTTTTAATCTAAACCGAAGAACCTGATTTTTTAAATGATATTTAGAATAGGTTCTTTTCAAAGACTTAACCGGAATATATTCCTGAGTTTTTAATAGGGTAACTTTTTCATTATCAAATACAATCCTTCCGTACTGATTTATAGATTTAATCTTTGGCATTATTTTTTCTCTCACTCTCTGATCATGGTGATAAACTTCTAAAAGGTCCCAATGAAAAATGATATAATTAAGAGAATATTTCTGAATCAGCTCTTTCAGAGCAGACTTATTGGGAAATTTTTTCTGAAATCGCCCAATAATTTTCTTTAAGTAATTAAAATATTTTTGCGGCTTAATTGATGTTTTTCCATTAATCAATACATTCTGGTGATATTGCCAATTAAGTGAATAAATTGAATTTCGGGTTTCCATTCCAAAATAAAAGGGAATTTCAAGAATAACCTTATTATCATTGAAAGGAAGCTTTTGATAAACCTCTGGATTCAACTTAGAAATTTTCCTCATTAAGCTGTTACTTACAATTGGCATTGGAAAGGGGATATTCTCCAAAATCATAAAACTGAAAATAAGAAAAAAAATTATAAAAAATTTTTTCCAGGAAGTTTTTCCTAATGCTTCTAGAAGTTTTGTCCCTCCAATAGTAGCGAAAACAATCAAAATTGGTAAAATAAATAAAAAAATCCTGCGTATATTAACCAAGCCAGCCAAAGGAAATATATTGGTGAATAAATGATATAATGATATACGGTTTAGAAAAGAAATTTGGGGGAAATGAAATAAAAGTAAAAAGTAAAATATAAATACTGATAAAACCAGTTTTTCCCACTGGGTTAATCTCGACCAGCCAGAAATAACCGCGGTTATGATAAAACCAAGAAAAATAAAAAACAAAAATTCTAAAAGCATTACATTAACATAAGCCAGGTAGGTCATGGCAATAGTCAGTGCAAAAAGAATCAAAAAAAATATATTTTTTATCTCTTTTTTTTTTAGAAGAGAAATAAAAAAAAATAATACAAACAGAAAAAAGGCAAATCCTGGAAACAGATTCAGGGCAGGCTGTTTCGGATAATCAAACCAAAATCTAAATATTTTGCTGTAGGAGAAAAGGTCAGCACTATTTACCAATTCCCAGTCAAAATCTTTTTCGACCGCCGATTGAGTGATGTTAAAAAATGGATGAAATATAAATAGAATCAATACTATTCCAAGGCCTAAAAAAATAAATATAAATTTAAAATCCTTGAAAGATAAAAGTTTTAGAATCAAGGCAAAAAGCAGAAAAGAGGGCAGAATAAAAACCCACAAATGGACTCCATAATAAACAGAACTCAAAAATTGTAAAAAAGCGGCCATTGATGCCCAAAAAATATATATTCTTTTTTTAGTTTTAAAGAATCTTATAAAAAAGAAAAATACAAAAGGAAGATAAAAGCGGGAGAGAAAATTCAGCCAAGTGAAATATAAAAAATTCCAGTGATGAATAATATACATGAAAGAGAAGAGGAGAGCTAAAAATTTATATTTTGAGAATTCTTTGGCGAGCAAATAACATCCAAATGATCCCAGAATTAATGACAGTATAATATAAAGATTATTGCTCTGTTGGAGATTAAGACCAATAATATGAAATAATTTAAAAAAGAGAGAGACTCCAAAAAGGGGATGGGTTTGGGCCAAAACATATGATTCAGGATAAAAGACGGGCAAATGGTATATTTGGCTCAATGGAATCCGGACAGAAAAACTGATAATGCTTAATATATTTTTTACATCACCATGATGACCATATGGTACCCGGGAAGAGAAATGTAAAAACAGTCCCGGGTAAAAAATAAATATAATCAGCAAATAAAATCCTACAACTAAAAAATAAAATAATATCTTTTTCCTGGCTGAATCCAATTCGGAAAAAAGCAGAGATTTCATTGTTATTTATGTTATCATACCCAACCTCCAGTGTAAATAATGGGGTCAAGTCTTTGCATGACTCATTTGCTTTTTTTGATATGTAATTTTCATGGCCCGTCCGTTAAGAATTCAATATCCTAAAAGTAAGGACAGAGACCATTTATTTTTTTGTTTTTCAACAAATTCTATGATAAATTAACCACACCAATTTTTATCATTCTAAAAAAAAAACGACAAAGACCTATTAATAATATGTCTATCAAAAATGGTCGTTGATCCTGTTTTTATTTTATCCATCCAGACAGCAGGCGATTTGATGACCTGGCATCCCCATATTCATTGCCTGGTGAGTGATGGGGTATTTGATCAACAGGGATATTTCCATGCCCTAAAAATGATGGATTCGGATAAAGCCATGATTATCTTCAGAGAAAAGGTATTCAACATGTTAAGAGAAAATAACCGGATAAGCGATTTGCTGATATCTAAGATGCGTCAATGGAACCATTCCGGTTTTTCGGTTTACAATATGGGGGTGGTCGAAGAAGATAATCCGGTTGAGTTGGATTTTTCATTCATCTATTGACAATGAACCATAATTCCCATAATATTTCATTGAGATGAAAAAAGGAATTTCCTATGGTGTTTCTCTATAGCCTTGGTGTTGACCGGGATGATGACGGGGGACGATTCAGCTACAACAACTTTTTATATACCGATTACATTTTGCCGGTTATCCTGCAAAATAGAGAAAAAAAACAAACCCAATTGATAAGTAACGTCGTTATTTTTTTTCTCTTTGCCCGTCTATTGTTATTATCCAAAAGAATGATATCATAAAAAATATTACGAATAGCATTATCAATGGATGGCAGAAATTGTCTTTAACAGATCGACTTTTATCAAAAGACGCATCTAAACTCAAACGAATTGTACTGATTTTATCTTCAATTTCACTCATCATGTATCTGATGATAGGTCTGATGGGGGAAATCAACAGTCTTAACTGGTTTCCTTTTGGGTGGACCTATGATATCGTTTTTTCAAATAAAATCATTTCCGGTAAAATTCATTCTCTTGACCAAAATGCACTACAGAAGCAGATATTTGCCAAAATAAAAAATGTAAAAAAATCCAAATTCATGACCTTTAAAACCATAGTATACAGCAATGCGGATCAGAATTACCAATTTTATCTTTCTGGTCCTCATAAAGGACGAATTTTCTGTAATGGCAAACCGGGAAAAATCACCATTAATAAACACAAAAGATTAATTCTTCTGAAAAAAGGCAATAATAAAATTGAAGTTCGCTACACCCGCAAAAGGGGATGTTCGAAATTTTTTCTCAAGTTTTATAAAAAAGGACGGATTCATTCAAGACGATTGCCTTTTTACCATTATATATTGCCAGGATCATCTTTATCAAAGCTATTTTTTCATTTGCTGCAGTTTTTTGATCATTATATTAAACCAATTGGATTTATAGTGTCATTGGTTTTAATGATATTTCTTTTTCCGTTGGTTTTCACTCAGAAAAAATCGGTAAGCAAACCAGTTGTTAAAAAATTGGGACTGGGATTTATGGCTTTCGAATATTTCTGTTTTGGAATGGCAATAATGTTTTCCATTATCTTTATTAACAACAGATTACACTTAAAAATCCCAAGCCTTGTCATCTGGTTTGTTCCCCTGTTAATACCTATCATAAATTTGATAAAAACCCCAGGCATTAAAATTTGCCTTAAGGTGGATTTAAAAAAAATAGCTATCCTTTTCCTGATTGCAGCTTTGATTTTTGGATATCTATATAAACTATCAGGTCAAATTATCCCAATGAAAACCATAGGAAAAATAGATCTGATCAGTCACATGAAAATGGTAAACCATTTTAAGCAATATAATGAAATTAAAACCGACCATGATCGGGAGATATACCCTCAATCCTTTCATGCTTTCCTTTCTATGGCTTCTGACATCCTCAAGACCAATCCGGAAAAAATAGTTACCCTTTTTTTTGCCATCATGTTCATCCTGGTATACTTTTTGATTTTTTTATTGAGCAAACATTTTTTCCCTGATAGCGGTCCTATTCTCTTTTTTCTAATAATTATTCCGGCCAATTTCAGTTTTATATTGGATAGTGTTTTCAGGACATCTTACTTTACGCCAATCATTTCCATTTTTTTCTTTTTATCCACTCTGTTTTTTTTCTTCCATGAACGCATGATACCTTCATCTGTGATGCTGTCTGTTTCCTTGATTACCTACCCCTTTTTTATGGGCATTTTTTTAATCACCATGTTTTTTTTATTCATGAACCGTCTGCTTATCTTGCAGAGCAAACGATCTCAAAAGATGATTCAATTCGGTCTTTTTTTCCTTCTTCCTTTCCTGTTTGCAACAATATACACGATTATTTATATTTCCTTCGGATTTAACCAGCCGAAAGCAGGATTTTCCTACTTTTTCAAACTGAATCCCTTTACCGATTTGGGTCCACTCAACAGTTTTGCCATATTGATCGGCATTTCTTATCTGTTTTCCAGTATGAAAAAAAATCGGAACCTTCTCATTCTGGTGTTTGCGACTGTATTCGGATTTTTGGTATACTATATTCCCCATGTTTTTTTTAATCTTGGATCAACCTATTATTTGATAAAAATCATCACTTATCTGATGCTTTTCGGAATAATTCTGGAAATACACGCTCTACACAGTATCTATCTGTGGCTGAAGAAATCAAAATTGTCTCTATTATTAACAAAAAAAACAGTCCGCTAAATATCATCAACCATTGAATTTTCCGGGCACTTTGGGCTTTTATCCATATCGATTTGAATCGCCTGTAAGATCAATTGAAATCCTATAATAATCGTTATCATAATTGACATTATCGTTCCGGTCGGGGTTAGCACCCTTTTGCCGGCATTGATTATCCACAAAAAAGGGGGACGAAGGATGACAATTTGACATTTTACTATTCTTTGGCTTTTTCTTCTCTAAAAAGCAAATTTTTTTACTGGATTGATCTCCTTTTTTTACCGATCCCAAGGTAAACATATGTTTACACTCACACTCCGGATTTTAAGAAAAGTATACCCTATTCAGAAGAAAAGATAACCATTAAATATGACAGAAAGCCTCAATAATAGTGATTAGATCGATTTATTTATTAACTTGAAATACCGCAAAATGGAAGACTTCAGTCACAAACTCAACATAT
>DAOWKX010000075.1 GCA_030639705.1 Candidatus Aminicenantota bacterium | reverse complement strand
TATAAAAGAATATCGAAAATTTAAAAATATTCTCTCTGAAATGATGGCTATTTCTTCTAAAATACTGGAAAAAACCACTACTAGCGTGGCAAAAAGGAAATCAAAAGAAAATCCTTAATTAGCTTAACTTAGTGCCATTCGGGACAGAGACTATTTTTTTAACGGTCTCCCATTATTTTTAAATTCTCGATAAAACTGGAAAAAAAGTCCCAATTTATATTCTGGTCGAAAGAATCTTCCAAATATTCTAGTACTGTTTAGTATTAAAGAGAATCATGGCAAAACAGGAGGTATAAGGTCAGTTATAATGAAGATGCCATACCTGATGAATGGGATAATTTCCAGTTTTTAACACTTATAATTAACAGTCTGGAGTAGATTTTAGCTACATTTCTTCTATATCCCCTCTTTTTTAATTCATCCTAATATTTGAACAATAAACCTTGACTGAATATGGCCTATTTTGTATACCAGTCTATTTTGTCCACAATACGACCACAGAGGGAAGCCAGGTAATCCCGGGTGAGATTATTTAAGGCCTGCTTATCTCCTTTCAGGAAAAAATCGCAGAAGAGTACTATAAGTGCCTTGGAAATACGCTGAGTATCTTTCCTGGCCATCGAATAAATAAGGCGTCCCCGAGGTGAATCTGATTGGATGTTATTTGACATTTTTTGTGATTCACGATATATACTATCAAGAAGAAGAGTGAATTTATGTGTGGTGTTATCGGAATCTATGATACCGAAGAGGTTGTCGCTAAAATCTATAACGGCATGATGAACCTGCAACACCGTGGCCAGGATTCAGCGGGAATCTTAACCTATGATGGACGATTTCATTTGAAACGAGGAAACGGGCTGGTAAAGGATATATTTGACAGTAATAATGTTAGAAGGTTGACAGGAAATATAGGGCTCGGACATACACGCTACCCAACAGTGGGGGAAGGATCGGTAGAAGATGCCCAACCATTCTGGGTAAGCTACCCCTTTGGAATTGCCGGTGTACATAATGGAAATGTTATTAATTTTATCCAGCTAAAAAAGGAATTATTTGAGAAATCCCGGAAGATAATCAATTCCAATTGTGATGTGGAAGCCATACTTCATATTTTTGCAGAGTACCTGGAAAAAAATAGTACAACCGAACTATCACCCGAGGTTGTCTTTAATGCGGTTCGTTATGTTTATAAAAAAGCAAAAGGGAGTTATTCGGTTGTGATCTATATTGCTGGCAAAGGAATGGTAGGATTCCGGGATCCCTATGGCCTTCGTCCCCTGTTGTTCGGAGTAAAAAAGGACAAATTGGTGAATTCTTTTGCCTTTGCTTCAGAGAGTGTCTCTCTCGTTGCCATCAACTTTGGAGATATTCAGGATGTTGAACCAGGATCTGCGATATACATTGATAAATACAGAAAGGTCCATAAAAAAAAAATTGCAAGTAAACCCTTCAGACCCTGTATCTTTGAATATATTTATTTTGCCCGACCCGATTCATACCTGAACAAAATTAATGTTTATCAATCAAGAGTGTCGCTGGGAAAAAGCCTGGCCAAAAAACTAAAAAAAGTCAATCTGGATATTGATGTGGTGGTTCCTGTTCCGGATTCCGCTCGCGCAGCTGCTATAGAGATCGCCCGGGTTTTAAAAAAAAAATACAGAGAGGGTCTGGTTAAAAATCGATATATCGGACGAACTTTTATCATGTCGGGAGATAATATCAGAAAAAAATCTATCGAGCAGAAACTCAGCCCCATCGCTAATGTATTTAAAAATAGAAGTGTATTACTTGTGGATGATTCCATTGTCAGGGGAAACACCTCAAGATCAATTATTCAAATCGTCAGGAACGCTGGAGCGAAAAAAGTTTTTCTTGCATCTTATTCTGCCCCATTAATAAGTCCCTGTGTCTATGGGATTGATATGCAGACCAAGAACGAATTCATAGCTGCCAATTCAACCCCTGATCAGGTGGCCTTGAAAATTAATGCCGATAGGGTGATCTATCAGGACCTGAATGAAATGGAACAGGTGGTTCGAAAACAGAATAAAACGATTAAATCCTTTTGTAAAGCATGTTTTAATGGAGTTTATCCCACCGGAGATGTTTCAAAAGAAATTTTGAGTCTTATAGAAGAGGAAAGAGACAGGAACAAATCCAAGCAGCTCGACTTATCGCTGGGTTTTTAATGGATATTGTTTTTCAACTTTCGGGACAGATCAGAGGATTGGATTTCCCCTTTATTTTATTCAATATTTATAAAAAATCAATTTCAGGGACCATTGAGATAACGACCAAAGAGTGTGTGAAGCAGATCATCATAAAAAATAAAAATATACTTTTGGCTACATCCAGTGCTGACAAAGATTCGTTAAGTGAATATTTGTTGAAGGAAAAAATCATCAGTGAAGATATTGCTAAAGAGGCATTTGATTTAAAGACAAAGAAAAAGATGAGGTATGGGAGGGCTTTGGTAGAGCTCGCTCATCTCGATTATGAGCAGCTTTGGGAGGCTGTTCGAGGTCATATGAAATCAATTATCTTTTCGATTTTTAGCCTCGATGGCGGTGAATATCAGATAAAAACAGAAATAAAAGAGGTTGATGAAAACATAACTCTGGATTGTGATATTTTATCCTTTATCATAGAGGGAATGCGATATTTTTTTGATGACAAGCTGCTATACAAAAGATTAAAAAACCTTCACCATGTATATTTATACAAATCTGAATCTATCCAGAATTTATATTTAAAGCCCTATGAAATTCATATTATTGATTTGGTGGAAAAAGAATCCAGTGTTAAAGAGATTATAAGAAAAAGCGAACTGCTAAAATTTGATACCCTGCGAATTTTATTTACACTCTTGGTATTGGAAACCATATCAAATGAAAAAATAGAGATTCCGCTCAGGAGACGTTTTGATCATCCCCTGCGAAAGAGAGCATATTCTCCGGAACAGGAGGGAATCATTCCCGGCAGTTCTTTTTTGTCTTTTGATGAAGCACTGGCTTATTTTAATATAAAATATGAGATGATTTATAAAATTCTTTCGAAAGAGATTGGTCCTATCGCACTGTCTATCCTGTCAAAAGCGATTGAGGATATTTCCGAAAAACTTCCCTTTTTCTTAAAAAAAGTATCACTGGATTCATATGGTAGTGTTAAGAAGAATCCCATATTGAAATCTGTCTGGTATTACGATGTTGATCAGTATATCGGAGAGTTTGTCAAAGGGCTGGAAGAAATTTTATATGCAGAAATCTATGCGGTAAAAAAGCACCTTGGGATAAATTACGAACAACAAATATTGAAGTGGATAAACTGAACAGGAAAAGAATTTTAATGAGGAAACAGGTATTTTTTTTAATCCTGGTTTTTGTCATTATTCTTATTCTGAAACTATGTTAAAATCCACAGCTGTTCAGGCCCGTCTCCCGGCAAACCGGGGATTCGAATGAAAAAAATCATTCAGGTGTTAGGGCCTACCGGGGTGGGAAAGAGTGAAGTGGCCATTCTTCTGGCGAAGAAAATCGGGGGTGAAATTATTTCTGCGGATTCGATGCAAGTATACAAAGATTTTGATATCGGAACTGCAAAGCTATCAAAACAGGATATGAAAAATATCCCGCACCATCTGATTGATATTCTGTCCGATTGTTCTCAATACAATGCAGCCAGATTTTCAGAGATGTCTTTCGAGATTGCAATACAGATTAAGAAAAGAGGTCATATCCCTATTGTTTGTGGAGGGACAGCTCTTTATCTGAAAATAATGATAAGCGGAGTATTTCCGGAGTTAAAAAAAAAACGGATTCCCAGAACTCATTTGAATAATCTGGGTGAATCAAGAGGGGGTGAGTTTCTTTGGAAACAGTTAAATGAAGTAGATCCCGAATATGCAAAAAAGATAAGTGTGAATGATCGCCTTCGGCTGGTGCGGGCATTGGATATTTACTACAATCAGGGATTACCTCCCTCGGAAATATTTAAAAAAACAGTTAGCCTGTTTAAACAGTTTCAGTTTATCAGAGTCGGACTGAACATGGAAAGGGACAAGTTGTATGAAAAAATAAATCATCGGGTTGATCACATGATGGGATCCGGATTTATTGAAGAAGTGAAGAAATTAAGAAAAAAATATCCACTGGATTGCCCTCCCTTTTCCTCGTTGGGGTATAAAGAAATATCACAGTTACTGGACGGTGTAATTAATAGTACTGAGGCTCTGCGATTGATCCGGCAGCATACCCGAAATTTTGCAAAAAGACAGTTGTCGTGGTTCAGAAGGGAGAAGGATATAATTTGGTTTCATCCGGATAATGTGGAACAGATTATTTTATTTGTTGAAGAAAAATTCCAAAATAAATCAGATTGAAATATAATACCATGCGAGTTATGTATCCATCGAAGTGATTGAGTAATGGAAAAATCAATAATAGTCGGTGTTTTTGAGATTGATAAAAAAGACTTTGAGATAAGTTGTATTCTTGAAGAACTTGAATTGTTAACTTCCAGTGCGGGCGGCCAGGTGGTAAAAATATTTTTTCAAAAGAAGAAAACTCCAGATAATAAATTTCTGATGGGAAAAGGAAAAGCTGCTGAGATAAAAAATTATGCCTGTGCCAGACATATTGATTTGATCGTATTCTACAATCATTTATCCAATGTTCAACAACGAAACCTTGAAGTTTTTTTTGATATAAAAGTGATTGATCGAACCCGCTTAATATTAGATATTTTTGCCACCAGGGCTCGTTCGCTTGAAGGAAAACTTCAGGTAGAATTGGCTCAATTGCTTTATCTTCTTCCCAGGTTAACGGGAAAGGGAATTCTACTGTCCAGACTGGGTGGTGGAATTGGAACCCGAGGACCTGGAGAAACAAAATTAGAAGTTGATCGGAGGCGTATAAAGAAGAGGATTTCAATGATTAATAAGCGGCTATCCAGAGTATTAAAAAATAGAGATATTCAGAGGAAAAATCGGGATGCGTTTCCGGTTCCAGTGGTGTCATTGGTCGGATATACTTCTGCCGGAAAGTCGACCCTGTTCAAAACCATGACCGGAGAAGAGGTATTTATATCGAAACAACTTTTTTCCACTCTAGATCCCTTACTGCGAAGGGTCGGATTGAATGAGATAGAGAAAGGATATTACTTTTTATTATCTGATACTGTAGGATTTATCAGAGAGATGCCCCGGGAACTTCTTAAGTCATTCAGAGCAACACTGGAAGAATTGGTCCATGCCGATTTGATAATGCATGTGGTGGACATTTCTCAAAATGACTATCTGAATCAAAAAAAAGAAGTGGAAAAAGTTCTGGCGGAAATGAAGGTTCCGGATGACAGGATTCTCACTGTATTTAACAAAATTGATTTAATGGATGCCGAAATGGATCATGAAATGCTTTCGGGTCGGGATATTTCCTCTGCTTTTGTTTCTGCTAAAGAGGCCAGAGGAATTATTAATTTGAAAAGATTAATATTCTCAAAATATTTTAAAGATTATCAAAAATATTCGATTACAATGCCTCAAAATCTGATGAATTTAAACTCTTTTAAACATTGGGCGATTGTTACCCATCACAGTGAGAAGAGAAATATGGTCCATGTTGAAGTTTTGTGTTCGCGCGAAAAAATGATAAAATTTAAAGAGAAATTTGGAGGTTATGTAAAATGAAATGGATAATATTTCCGGTGGCGATCATGATACTGGTGGGGTGTGGTGGTGTGAATCGCATAAATCAAAATATTAATATTCCGGACCTGAGTGAATCGGAATTTTATGATTCTCCCTATGTTGAAGGTTGGGAGAAGTTGAAGGCGGGTAAACCTGGAACTGCCATGGATAAATTTGAGCAGAGCAATGTGGAAGATGAAAAATTATATATTGCCTTTGGATATACTTTTTTGTTACGGGATAAGTTGAAACTATCAAGGCAGAATTTTGAAAAGGCTCTGGTCATAAATCCAAATAATATTCAAGCTGAATTGGGAATCGCCACCATATATGAAATATCAGAAGATAGGGAAAATGCCTTTCGGATATATTCTCACCTGAGGGCCAAATATCCTGAGAATGCCTGGATAAAAGTAAGATATGAGTATATTAGATCCACCCAAACGGAAAACTATTTAAAAAAGGCTGCTGAACATAGAAGTCATAACAGAAATGATGCCTATATCCGATCACTTGAACAGGCAGCCAGATATTCGAATGATATCATTGAGATAAAACTTAAAATTGCAGATTTTTATTTTGAAACTGAAGAACTTGAAAAAGCAACTCATTATTATGAAAAAATAATTGAAAAACTGCCCAATAAAGAGGAAGTTTTGGTCAATCTGGCTCAGGCATATGAAAAAATGGAAAAATATGATTCTGCTCTCATTGTGTATAAAAGAATTTTAGACCTGAAACCGGGGGACACTGATTTGATGAAGAAAATCAATGATATAAAGGTCAAGTTTTATGATTCAAATCTTCCCACCAAGTTTAAAAATATCTTTTTTAAATATTACCTAAACAGAGAAGATCTGGCAGCTCTGGTCGGTCATTATTTTAATCGGTTTCTGAATCTGAAATCCACCCCGATGATTATAACCGATATATCGGGTTCTTTTGCCAGGAGACATATTATAAAATTATGTACATTGGATATCATGAAGGTTCGACCGGATCACCGTTTTGGACGTTTTGAAGATGTAACCCGTTCGGCTTTTGCAATGGTATTGTTTTCATTAAAAAAATATTTACAAACTGCCGGTTATTCAATGAACACAACTCCTGTTGATGAAATTATTGAACCTGTTGATATTTCGCCTCTGCACAAGCATTATTCAATTATAAAGTACTTGGTGAATGCGCAAATTATGAAACTGGATTCAGAGAACCGGTTTAATCCAACTGAAGAAGTATCACCTTCCGAGGCATTGGTGTCTATCAGAAAATTATTAAACAGTATCGATTAATAATTACCGGTTGTTAATTCATGATGAAAAAATAATTTTATTTTTTATTTGAAGTCCTGCATTCCCAGTTTTTCTTTTTTTTGATAATCAGAGGGAGGCGAATACAATCCCGGGGGAGGTGTTTTTTGGGTAATTTCAGTTACTGTATTGTATCCTTTAATATTCATCCCCATCATATTCATGCTCATTTCTGTATGAATGGGATATCCCTTTATCTTCTGGAATTCTTCTGCATTTTCAATAAATCCCATGGCTGAAACATTAGCATACATCTCATTATAGGCATCGAGGTCTATCTTGATATCTTTGGTTACCCACATGTCTAAATTATAGGTTCCCATCATCATTTTCATCTCTACTTTATATTCTGTACAATTCCATTTCCCGATCATCTTGCTGTTTTTTGTTGGCGTAACCTTGACAGTAATCTTCATCATACTCATCATTTGGGCTGCTTCTGGGGGAATTAATGAGGATATATCAAAGGGAAGGTTTATTTCAACATAAGATTTTGATTTAGGCATTACATAGTACATTTTTTTGAGATCAATACGGACAATAAACATTTTACTCTGTTGATGGGTGAGCATTCTATCTTTTCCAATCCAGTTCTCAACCACTTCATCTGTTGCAGGTTGCTTTTTGCCCATCATTTCAAAAGCATCCATATGCATTTTGGTTTTAATTAAATAATCTGCACTTAACAAAACAGACAGAAAAAAAACTGAAACAACTATGACCAAAAATTTTTTCATTCTTCCTCCTTTTTATGATTTTTCATGTTATAGATTTATTTGAATTTTGTCAAGTTTTATTTTCAATATTGGGTGGATTGCAGGGGTGAATGGCCAAAATCCACCACCTAAATTTGGATATTTCCCCAAAATCAAGATTAAGCAGGCGTGTCGGCTTCCCTTTGAACGGCTTGCGAATCCCATTTCTCGCCAATATCGAAAATGGGATGAGACGCTCCCAAAAACGAGAAACGTTTTTGGGTAAAGTGAAAAGGGATAGCGACTACAGCCTGC
>DAOWKX010000121.1 GCA_030639705.1 Candidatus Aminicenantota bacterium | reverse complement strand
GAAGCGGTCAATTGGTCTTAAATTATAAAGCAGTTTTTTCAATAATGTTTTGGCTGTGTCCAAAGGAAAACCATACATTGATCCGGAAACATCGACCACAAAGATGTATTCTCTTGACGGAATATTCTCAGGTTTAACACGCTCTGGAGGTTGAACCATTAAAAGAAAAAAATTTTCTTTTTTCCCCTGATATAACAGCAATCCGGAGAGGATTTCACAGCCGGCAAGCCGGTACTTCAAAATATAATCTCTATTGCCTGCTTCTATCTCGGCTGGATCCAGTACAATATTTGCTGTTGACTGATTCACCCAGCTGACTTTTGTCTGGTGTGATGGACAGGTCACCTCCTGAATTGGGATTCCGGTGGAAATTTTTGTTGATATCCGGAAGATGGTCGGTTTGTTAAGTCCGGAATCAGTTCCCACGGTGCCACTGGATTGACCCTCCTTGAAATATGGATTTTTGACCCATTGGTCATATTCTGAGGCAGAGGATTCTGGCTGGCTGGAATAGCGCGGTCCAACCACTGTGGGGAAAACAAATTCATAGGTGCCATCTGTTGGGATCAGAAATTCAGTATACTTCAACTCCAAATCAATAGTATCACCAGGTAAAATATTAGCCACGCGCATGGAAAAAACATTGGGGCGTTGCTGCTCTAAAAGGGAGGCACTTTTTCCTGCCTTTTTGGCTTTTTCGAATGTCTTCTTGGCAACCTTTCGCCTCATTATCTTGGCCTTAATCACCTGGTTGCCGATGATCATCTGCATACTGTGAACTGCCGCTCGTGTCGAAGCTGGAAAAATATAATGGGCATTTATGGGGCGCTTGCCGTGGTTTTGGTAGCGCTGGCAAATAATTACCTCTGCTACTACTCCGCTGATGTTCACTTTTACATTGGTTTCTTTTAGAGGAAGCTGGTCCAGGGCAGGGTCTCCATTTTCAATAAAAAAGTATGGAGCCAGTGTTTTGTTTTTATCCTGGGATGCCAACAATCCGGTGAAGGTCAAAAGAATTAGTAGGGGGATCACTCCTTTTTTTTTCATTTTTTTAATATCCATTTTATCCTCCTGGTTTTGGAATTTCACCCGGCATTTAGTTTTGCCGGATTCACTATAGATATGGATAAAAGATTTGAAAAAATGGTGAAACCCCTTTGAAAAATTGATGAAAATATTATGAAAAAAAAAGGGGGAGAGTTAGGAACCTATGCATAATTTTCATCCTGGTATGAATTTAAAAATTCCATAATGTCCTCCTTTGGTTATCGAATAATTCAGAAAAACTTAGTGTATTGTTTAACCGTTTTACTGACAACCACCAATTTCAGATAAATTTATGCCTGCCAATTTTTTAAGTAGTCTTGGATGATTTTTATTTTTTAGTTTTTACCTGGTCCAGAAGTTCTGTTAATGTAATTTCAGCCTCTTCCCATTTGTTATATAGAACCGGAAGTTTTTTGTTTATGTCTGCCAGATCCTTCTGGAGCCGAACAATCAGTTCTTGGTCCTCATAGGTCTGTGGTTTTGCCATGGTAAACTCAATTTCTTCCTTTTTCTTTTCCAATATATCAATCTGTTTCTCATATTCCTCAATCTTTTTGTTCAGCCGGGTCCTTTCGGAACTTATCTTTTGTCTCTGTTCCGCTTCAATCTTCTTCCTCTGTTTTTTGTTCTTTTCAGGTTTGTCTTCACTGCCCATTCTCTCTTTTTTATCTTCAGGATGATCTCTTTTTTCAATATAGTATGAATAGTTTCCCTGATACGCTTCACACATTCCGTCCTTTATTTCAATCACTCTGGTTATGATTTTGTCTAAAAAATACCTGTCGTGGGATATGAGTATCAATGTCCCCTCATAATCAGTTAAAGCCCGTTCAAGTGCCTGTTTTGAAATCATATCCAGATGGTTTAAGGGCTCATCCATTATCAGAAAGTTAGCCGATGATATCAGAATCTTTGCCAGAGATACCCGGGCCTTTTCACCTCCGGAAAGAACCTTGATGCGTTTATGTATATCATCACCTCCGAATCCGAATATTCCCAGTATATCCCTTAATTTAGTATAACGGTGAGTAGATGCGACAGCTGCGACTTCATCGAAAACCGTTGAATTGAGATTCAGGCTATCTATCTGATGTTGAGAGTAATAATCCATGAGTACATTTTCACCCAGAACGATGGTTCCCTCTTGAGGATCTAATTGACCGGTAATCAGTTTCGTCAATGTGGTCTTTCCCGAACCATTTTTCCCGACTATGGCTATTTTTTCTCCTCTGAAGATTTCCAGATTCATGTGAGCTAAAACCCAATCCATATCATATTTAAAAAAGAGATCTTTTATTTTGAGTACATCATGGTAACTCTTTTTTTCAATACCAATTTTAAAGCTAAAATATTTTCTGGAAATATCCGGCTCAATTTTTTCAAGCTTTTCAAGCTGTTTTAGCCTGTCCTGTGCCTGACTGGCCTTTGAAGCTTTATATCTGAACCGGTCTACGAATTTTTCCAGTCTTTCCTTTTCTTTTAGATATTGCTTCTGTTTTTTTAATGACATCTCTTCGTTTTTTTCTTTTTCAGCTTCATAAAAATGGTAATTTCCCGGAAAGAATATCACTTTTGCTTTATCCATTTCATAAATTCCATCAACAATCCTGTCGATAAAGAACCGGTCATGAGATACAAGCAGAACCGAGCCCTTATAAAATCGTAAAAATGTTTCAAACCATTCCAGAGAAGGCAGATCCAGATGATTGGTCGGTTCATCAAGCAGCAAAAGATCGGGATTCTGGATTAATATTTTAGACAGGTATACCCTCATTTTCCATCCGCCGCTGAACTCGGACAGCTTTCTTTTGAAATCTTTTTTTGAAAAACCAAGGCCTGATAAAATTTTCTCTGACCGGTGTTCTATTGTATAACCTTCCAAAGATTGAAATTTCCGTTCAAGCTGTTCCGCTTCATTCAGCAGGCCGGTGCTATCCTCTCCTTTCCGGGACCATCTATTGTGAATTTCAGACAGCTTTTCACGAATAGAATCGAGCTCATTGACGCCACTCAGTGCTGTTTCCAAAACCGTATTGCCGGAAAATGATATTTCCTCCTGAGGCAGATATCCGATTCGGTATTGTTTGGGTTTTAATATGGTTCCGTCATAATCATCAAGTTCACCGTTAATTATTCGTATGAGTGTGGTTTTACCGGCACTATTCGGCCCGATTAAGCCACATTTTTTCTCCGGATTCATATTTATATTGACATCGGAAAAGAGTTTTTTTCCTCCGATTGAATATGATAAATTTTTAATTTGCAGCATATTTATCTTGTATTATATATAAAAGAACTGCCCATATCAAAAAACAGGAAAGATGTTTAGGGGGATATTTTATTAAAATTAAGATATTTCTTTATTTGAAAAAATTAATGAATATGAATCAAAATAACCTGAAATGCTCTTTGTTTAGTTTAAATATGTTGAATTCCAGGTTAGGAGCTATCAGTAGAAAGAGAGAAAAAGAGTGGCAGGGGAGTATGCCCGGCCACTCTTTTATGACTTAATCAACTTTTTTATGACATAACCACCAATCAAGGCAATTTTCTTTTCCGGTACGTTCCTTGGCTGTCTTGACATCAGAGGCAGGAGGTATGATTACCTCATCACCAAAAAGTTCATTGTTGGGCCAGTTAGCTGGTATGGCCACTTTATGCTTGTCTGCCACCTGAAACCCTTTAATCATTCTTAGAATCTCATCAAAGTTTCTTCCAAGTTCGGCAGGATAGTAGAGAATTGCCCTTATGGTGGATTGCGGGTCAACGAAAAATACAGCTCTGACCGTACTGGGTCCGCTTCCCGAGTGAATCAAACCCAATTTGTTGGCCACTGCTCCGTGGTCGGCAATAATAGGAAATTCGATCTCGACATCCAGTTTTTCACGTATCCAGTCGATCCATTTGATGTGGGAAAAGACCTGATCGATACTCAACCCGATCAATTCGGTGTTCAACTCTTTAAACTGAGAGTATCGCTTTTGAAAAGCTACAAACTCCGTAGTACACACCG
>DAOWKX010000105.1 GCA_030639705.1 Candidatus Aminicenantota bacterium | reverse complement strand
TTTTTCCCAAAGTATTCCGGTAATACTCAATCATGATATAGGTCTGAAAATCAAAAGTGTAATCCGCCCCCACTGCCATCTCATAAAAATCATCACTCTTCTCCATCCAGTTATAGGCATATTCCAGCCAGACACCGATCCCGAAAAGCTCACCGGCGGTACTGAAGCCCAGCAACTGCCGCTTCTCTGGTAATTCAAGAAAATTCATTATTTCCACATCAAACTGCGTGTAATCATGAAATATCCACCTCTTCTCAATAGCGGTTATGGCATAATCGAACCGCCAGATTTTTCCCTTCAACTGCAATAACTTGGCAGATTCCTTCCAGCTATCTTCCGGCGCATACAAAGCCGTGAATGTATATGACTGCCCCAATGGTACATCCAAACGCAGCGCATTATGACCGGGCTGCTCATAGGTGGGATCCAGATAATCCTTTACATTAAACACATCCGTGGGATTCCATACATATCCCGTACCTAATGAAATTTGCTGTTTACCCACCATCAAATCAAAATGCTTAAAGGCAAACTTAATGTAGGCATTATCCAAATAATAGCGATCCGAAAAGGGTAGCACATAAAACATCTCCATGCCCTCCGGAACCTCTTCGGCAAGTGAGTCAGGTAAAAAATCCAGAATATTCAACTCTGTCTTACCATGATATGTAAGACAATTAAAATTGGCTGCAAAGGTAATATTCTTGGATAACTCCGATTTTAAATCCACCCGGAGCTTATTGGAAAACAAATGAATAAAATCATTACCAATATATATTCCCATGAACTGAGGCTCAAAATAGCCAAACAAATCAACATCAATCTTAGCTTTTAATAATCCTAAGCTTAAGAGAAAAAATAATATGAAAATAACCCACTTTTTCATTTTTTCAAGCCTCTCTCGGTAAACATCTTATCATCCAGTTTGATATTGTATTTTACTTCCAGTAATTCCATCTCAGTCTTGGTATTTTTATTTTTATTGATCATCACAACTTTCATGGCAGTGGGAATATTATCAATTATACGGATATCACTTTCGATCAGGCGTTTCTCCAATCGCCTGGGATCATCCTCATCATAATAATCAATCACAATGGGTACAAAATTCTCCTTTATAACCCACATGATTAACCTGGAATAGGACATATCACTGCCTGGCTTTCGAATCAGCTCCAGCTTGTAACACTCCTTGCCCTCCATATCCTCATCTTTAAGCCTCCTGGAACTGAAATCCTCCAAAAACGTATCACCGCTTCCCATGTCTTCATAGGAAAAATCGCTACCCTGCATCTTCTGTTTTTTGGCATGGGAGGCCAGTTTTCGGACCCGCTGGGTCCGGGGGAAAAACATCCATATATCATCGGCATTATTGAGCATCAATAGAGCCTGTCCCTTTACTCTCCTGGGTTCAAGATAACGCACCAGATTCTTTTCCCCCCTGTTCTTCTGCCAGGATTCATATATAAAGGTCCGCTTGCTGCCCGATGTGGTGACAATCACCATCCTGGCTTTAGCATAACCGGATTCCACATTGAATAACTCATTTACTTTTTTAATAATCTCATCTCCGGTCAGTTCCTGGCCCATTGACAATGATCCCCATAAGGTCATAATAACGATAGATAGAAAGACTTTTTTCATTATTTTCCTCCTTTATTTTTTATCGACCTGTCCGTTTCTTCTTTGGCGAAAAGCTCAATGATCCGCCTCTCTACAATTGAAATGGAACCTGTGCTGGCTCCCAGGATTTTCTCCAGAGAACTCTGATAGACCCTTAATTTTCTTTCAATTTTATCAATATTTTCAGGCTTCCTTTCTGCTTCCAGCAACAGTTTTACGGTGGATTCACTTAAACTTAAGGACATGGAGAATATCAATTCAGCGGTTTCAACTTCATCTGCAGGATTAAAATAACCTTCCTCAATTCCCTGCTTAATGATTTTAACAAACTCAGGTGTTAACCATTTAAGGCTCTGCTGAAACATTTTATAGCGCATAATTAGATTTTCATCTTTATAAAGTACTTTCATGAGCATTTTCATTAATTCCAGGCTCTCAACCTTATAATCCCTGATCGTGATAAAAAATAAGTTCAGCTTTTCCACTGCATTCAAATGCTCCTGATTCATTACCAATCTCTCGACTCTCTCCAGGCTAGCCAGGGTCCAACGTTCAACTATTTTATCCAACAAATCATCTTTGGAGTTAAAATAGTGGTAAAAAGTCCCTTTGGCTACCCCGACTTTTTCAATGATATCGTTAACAGAGGTGAGTTCATATCCCTTTTGAAAAAAAAGCTGCTGGCCAGCATCCAGCAATTCATTTAATCTTTCGTCATATTCTTTGGATACTCGAACCATAAACAACCTCCTGACCGAACGTCGGTCTAGACTGACGACCGGTCTAGACCGACCGTCAGTCTATTTATAATATAATTTTTTTTATTTGTCAACATTTTTTGAAAAATACAGTAAATTTTATCTTTCAGTTTCCGATCAAACCCGGGTTTACTAACCCGAAGGTTTTTTTATGATGATCAGCGGATCATCAGTCCAGATATTATCTCCATCAAAGAGTGCAACCAGATATTTTACAATTTTCAGGTGATCAGATCCGGGTCTTACCGGAATCGTGGTGGTAACCTTGCCATTATTCAGGGCGCGGAAACGTCCTTTCTCAAGAGGTGAATCCCTGCCAATATGAACAGCAAACGGGTGTCCATCAGGACAATTCCACTCAATGGTATCACCGGGATCGACATAAATTATCTCATTTCCATGATAATCGAAATCCCCGTCTTTAACCTTAAATGCGATAGTGTGTGATGTAGACATCATTCCTCCTTGTTATTCTATTTTAATATTTAAAAAAATTCATTTAAACTTCATTTCAGTCCAATCAGGGATGCTTTTTTTCTACCCATTTCTTATAGCGTTGATCCTTTTGCAAATCAAAAAGATCCGGCTCCCTTCTTATATCCTCCAATGAACCATAACGGATTACATATTCTTCCACAGCATTTAAAGCTTTCTGCCGCTGTTTTAAAAGCTCAAAAACCATGATCGATCTTCTTATAATTTCGGTTTCATTGGGTGCCAGTTCCAGTGCTTTTTCAATTAAGTTGCCGGCTTGATCCCGATTTTTAATTCTTGCCTGATAAAGAGCCAGGATGGAATAAATTTCAGCACTTTCCGGTTTTTCAATCAATGCCTTTTCAGCCAGTTCAATGGCCTGCCGATAAATGGCCAGAGATTTTTCTTTGTATTCTGGTATCAATCGATAGGCATCAGCCAGATTTCCC
>DAOWKX010000141.1 GCA_030639705.1 Candidatus Aminicenantota bacterium | reverse complement strand
GAAAGGGTTTATCGTCGGTGATCTCGGGATACTGTACATGCCTGATCCTGCCACCTGGGTATTAGCCAGAGTCGGTTATATGTATAAATTCACAGAATCCGTCTCAATTATCGGAATGGTTGGTGCAGCCCCTGAAATCTCAGACAGTGATGATGACACCACCGCTATTTTAGGTGATGTTACCTTAACTTTCTGGCTTTCCAAGTTCTTTGTGGGCGCCGGTGTCGGTCTGTTCCATACCAGCGTAGATACCAGATTTGACCTAGTGATCAACACAGGTTTTATGTTCGCCAAACATGTGGGTTTATTCCTGGAAGGCCGAGTGGCGTTTGATGAGTTCAGTGATATCAGTACTCGCTCCCGTTATGGCGGAGGCCTGAGGATTATTTTCTAAACCAGAGAAAATATAAAACTAAAAAGATGGGGGAATAAATCCCCCATCTTTTATAAAAATCTTTTATCCCTTTGAAATCAAACATTTACCCTCCTAAAAAAACATAACCACACAATTTATCATACGGATTCCTATCCATTTTTATTATTTTTCCTATCAATATCAATATGCCTTCCATAACCATTAATGAAAATAAATTACTGATACTACTTCAAGAATTAATCCGAATCGAATCGGTAAATCCCGAACTAATTTCCGGTGGTAGCGGTGAAAAACAAATTTCCAGTTATTTAAAGAACTATCTTGAAAAACTGGGATTAAAAACAATCGTTCAAAAAGTATCCAAAAACCGGTCAAATATTATTGGAATCATGAAAGGTTCAGGCGATGGAAAGAGCTTAATTCTGAACGGACACATGGATACAGTGGGAATATCTGGTATGGAAATTTCCCCGCTGAAAGCAGATCTTAAAAATGGAAATGTATATGGAAGAGGTAGCGCTGATATGAAATCCGGAATTGCAGCAATGCTCTCAGCCTGTGAATCAATCCTTGTCAACCATATTTATCTGAAGGGGGATGTGCTTTTAACATTTGTTGTGGATGAAGAATTCAAAAGCATTGGAACCGAACGATTACTGGAATCTTTCACTGCCCAGGCAGCCATTGTATGTGAGCCAACAGATCTAAAAATCGGACTGGCTCATAAAGGTTTTGTATGGGCAAATGTGGATGTTTTCGGAAAAGCGGCCCATGGGAGCCGGCCCGAAGAGGGTATTGATGCAATAATAAAAGCAGGAAAAATCTTATCGGAAATCGAAAAACTCGATAAAAAAAAATTGGCAGGAAAATCTCATCCGTTATTGAGATATCCTTCGGTTCATGCCTCGGTCATAAAAGGCGGGCGGGAGCTCAGCACCTACCCGGATTTCTGCAGAATTCAGATGGAAAGGCGAACCATTCCGGGAGAGGATGCCAATACTTTTGAAGAGGAATTGAATGAATTGATCAATAAATTAAAAATGGCTGACAGTGAATTCAATGCAAAATCAAAAATTTTTTTTCATCGCCTTCCTCTGGAAACTTCAAAAAAAGAATCCATTGTTAAATCATTGAACCGTTCAATAAAAATGGTATTGAACCAGAGAGCCGATTTTAGCGGGATTAGCTGGTGGATGGACTCGGCCCTTATTTCTGAAGCCGGTATCCCCGCCATCGCTTTCGGACCCAGCGGACGTGGACTTCATGGTTCTGTCGAGTATGTCAATTTCCAGAGCGTTGTTCATTCGGCCACAATTCTGGCCAATACCATGATTGATTTTTGTGGAATATCATGGAAAGGGAGAAAATTAAATGAAAAACAAGATTAGTCGACGGACATTCATCAGACATTCGGCCCAGGCTGCTGCCCTTCTGGGCCTTGGGAAATCACATATTCTATTCCAGACTCATCCCAGAAATAAGGAAATTGACCTTTTGATTTGCCATGGGATTGTTTTTGATGGCTCGGGGAAACCCGGAATAGAATCTGACATTGCCATAAAAAATAATAAATTTTTCTGCATTGAAAAAAAAATAAATCCCAACCTGGCCAGAAGAGTAATCGATGCTCGTGGCCTTGCAGTGTCCCCGGGATTTATCGATGCCCACAGCCATACAGATGTCGGATTACTGGTGAATCCAAGAGCCGAGAGTCAGGTCAGGCAGGGAGTTACAACTGAAATCAGCGGCAATTGCGGATTCTCTCCCTTCCCAATTTCTGATGCCGTTTTCAGCGAATATCATAAATATTATAAAT
>DAOWKX010000128.1 GCA_030639705.1 Candidatus Aminicenantota bacterium | reverse complement strand
GGTAAAGTGAAAAGGGATAGCGACTACAGCCTGCGAAAGATTTGATGGTGAATTTTGGTGAATTATTTGAATTTCATTTTTTTCTATTATATGATATTTCTATGAAAAAGGATTTAAGAGTACTGGTGGTGGTGGAGGGAATGATGGAGGCTGAAATCATAAAGACAAAATTGGATAGTCTTAATATTCCTTGCTTTTTAAAGTTTGAATCCGCAGGAAGATTATTCGGAATCACCATGAATGGCCTGGGAGAAGTAAAAATTATGGTTCCATCGGAATATTATTCGGAAGCAAAGAAAAATATAAATCCTCGACAGGTCAAACCGGAAAAAAAGGACCAGAAATAATGCCCGACTGTTGATTGAAATAGCGACAGTCCGGGTAAAAAAATCAAGGAGTCACATATGAGAAAGATTATGATCATGTTTTTTTTGGCTTTGGTTTATTTCCCATTTTTACCGGCTTCGCAGCTAGAAAAGCGAATTGAAAAAATATCCCTGTCGGAAATGCAGAGTGTGGTTGAATTTTTAGCGCATGATCTGTTGGAAGGAAGGGCACCGGGGACCCGGGGCGGTGAATTAAGTGAAATATATATGAGAAGTATTTTTAAGCTTCTGGACTTAGAACCCGGATTCAATAATGCTTACCTGCAACCCTTTAAACTGAAGGGATTCACTATTAAAAAATTGCAGGTTGAAGCTAATGGCATAAATTTAAGATATCTTGATGATGTTATTGGCACCTATGCCAGGGAAAAAAAAGAGTTTGAGCTTGAAGGAGATGCTGTTTTTATCGGTTTTGGGATTAAAACAGGTTTGTGGAAATGGGATGATTATAAAGATTTTGATATTAAAAATAAAATAGTAATTGCCAGGGTTAATGATCCGGGTATGTATCTTTCCAATATTTTTGAGGGTAAAACACTAACCTATTTCGGAAGGTGGACCTATCATATAGAAGAGGCTGCCAGGAGAGGGGCAGCTGGAATTATTCTCATTCATACCGATGAAACAGCGGGTTATGGGTGGAATGTAGTGGAAAATTCCTGGAGCGGAGAAGAAGTATATTTAGAATCTGATTTGAAAAACAATCTGAGGTTTCGGGCCTGGATTAAAGAAGCCAGTTTAAGAAGAATTCTGGAAGCTCGTAAAATAGATCTGAATCAATTATACCAACGCTCGTTGAAGAGAGATTTTAAGCCTGTGGACCTTGGCTTTAAGATAAAGATAGGTGGAAAAAATAATTTTAGAGAATTAAGCAATCAAAATGTTATCGCCCACCTCCCCGGGAAAACCGCCAAACGGATAGTTGTCAGTGCTCATATCGATCATCTGGGCAAAGATGAGCGTAAAAGAGGGGATAATATTTTCAATGGTGCTATTGATAATGGTACTGCTGTGGCTTCGATGGTATTGGTAGCCAAAATCCTGAAGGAGTTTGAGAAAGATTTGCATTATTCGATTACATTTTTGGCCTGCAATTCTGAAGAGGCAGGATTGCTGGGTTCAAAATATTATGTACAACATACAAACCGGGATACCATTATAGCCAATATCAATTTTGAATCCACACCGGTATGGGAAAGAGCAAGAAGTATCATGGGAATCGGGGCCCGGTTTTCGACCTTTGAAGATATATTGAAGCAACTAGCTCGAAAGGAAGGCCTAGAATATTCTTATTTTTCTATGTCCAACCAGGGATTTTTTTACCGTTCGGACCAGTTTTCGTTTGGCAGATATGATATCCCGGCTATCTGGATAAGCGCCGGGGAGGATGATGAATCGGGGGAAAAAAAATATACTCGATTTTGGAAAACCAGATACCATACCGTTGAAGATGAATATGATCCCCGATGGAAACTGGAAGGGATGAAGCAGACCATAAAATTTGCCCTGCTATTAATCGATCACTTGAACAAGAATAAAGTTGTTCCCCGGTGGAAGGACAGGTTAACCTTCCCCATTGAAAATAAATAGGGACAGAGACCATTTTTTCTTACCTTTTTATCATATGAAAATAAAATAGAACCGTCCCATTTTCCTGAATTCAAGTTTATATTAAATCTTAATATCGCCGAGGTTGCCTGTATTTGCTATATAATAAATGCTGTAATACAATAAATTCGGAAAGGAAATAATGAATAAAAGGGTAGTCAAATTTGAAGCGGCAGCAGGTTCGGGTAAAACCCATCAGTTAACGCTGGAATACCTTAAACGCATTTTTCAATTGTTCAATGATAATCGTATTAATAAAGGGGATGAATTCAGTGAACGTATTTTAAGCTCTATTCTGGCTATAACTTTTACCAATAAGGCAGCCAATGAAATGAAAGAGCGGATTTTACTTAAACTTAAAAACTTTGCTCTGAACCATAGAGGGTTTCCCCTCCCCAGTCAAGACGGCTTGATACTGGCAGAATTATCCCGGTGTCTCAATATTTCGGAGAGAAAAATTTCTGAACTTTCTCATTTCATTATAGAAATCATCATTTCTCACTACAATGATTTTAATGTTAAAACCATTGATTCTCTGATGAGTTCAATCATTAAAGTCATTTCCCCGGATTTAAACCTTCCGCCTGATTTTGAAATCGGAGTGGATGCGGAGGACAGCCTACGGGATAAAGCCAGAGAATTTATTGAAAGCATTTGTCAAAAAGACTGGATCTTTTTTGAAAGTGTATTGAAGAATATTAAAAACACTGAAACTCTACATAAATGGCATATTGATGAAGTCATAACCAATTATCTTGTTGATTTTTATAGCATTACTCAGCACAGAGGAGTCGAAGAGAATGTTTCAGCCTGCGATGTCAGCGTTCATGTCTTTGAAACATATGAGAATTTTAAACAGAGTTTAAGGGATTTGTTTTCTGTGATCATCACCGAATCCGGGAACGGGACCGTTCATCAATCTGTGAATAGAAAATTGGTTAATCCCAGTCTTATTAAAGCCATAAGGGATTTTCTTGAGAGTGATAAAAATCTGAAAAAAATTGATCCGGTGATTGGCAAGAAATTTTTTACCTTGGAAGATTGCTCCCGGTGTTTGAAAAAAGAAGTTGATAATGCGTTCCGGGAAAAATTTTGTCAGCACTATCATAAAACCAGGACTCAGCTCTCTGATTATATTTTATGGCTGAGTTTAACCCGGGTCAGTCATTTTTCACAATTTTTTTCCGATTATCTCCGAATCTGGGAGAAAGATAGAAAAAAAATTTTTGTCAATGAATTTTCCAGAACCATCCACAAGAAGCTTTCTTCCTGGGGAAAATCATCCTTGCCTTATATTTATTTGAAATTGTCCGATCGGTTCTGTCATTTTCTGTTTGATGAGTTCCAGGATACCAGTGAGCTACAGTTTAGAGCACTGACTCCCATACTTGAAGAAGTACTGGTTTCAGAGGAAAAGTCTTCTATTTTTATAGTCGGGGATCGCAAACAGGCGATTT
>DAOWKX010000213.1 GCA_030639705.1 Candidatus Aminicenantota bacterium | reverse complement strand
GATTATGATGATACCAAAAACAATACTCTTCCTCTCAATATCATTCATATAATTCCATAAAAAACCCATGATTAAGAATGGATAAATAATCCACCCTGAAAAAATAAGCAGGGGCCAAATAAGGACCACTCCAATGAAAAAAACCATTTTCATCGAAAGATTGTTATTTTTATCGATCAACAGATCATTTCCGGCCAGCTTGAAATATTTTATGAATAAAACAATCCCTAATATGAAAAAAATTAAAATAGAAGAAAAGAACAAAATGTTAAAAAAGTTATTGAATAAAATAAATGAGGCTTCAAAATCTTTTAGAATGGTTGAAAACTGCTGAAACGAATTTTTAAAATTAAAAAAGATATTTCCTTCTTTGCGATTGATCTTTTCCAGTCTGTTAAAAATGAACCAGTAATCCGGGGAAATCTTGAGAACCCTTTGATAAAACTTTTCTGATAAATCCAATCGACCCGTTGAGAAATATTTATCCCCAAGATGAATAAATCGTTTGGCAAATTCTTTTTTATCGCTTCGCTTAATTTGAGTGATGTCAACACTTTTAAGACTTTCTAATACCTTATCATACTTTTTTAAGGAATCATAAAAATAGATTTTTTTTAATTCCCCCCAGGGATTACTCTTGGGAACTAAAAACAAAACAAGCCAAAAAAATAAAATAAGAAATGTAACTTTTTTTTTCATCTCAGTTCCCCTCTCTGGATTTGTTTTGATACACCTGGTTTAAATTTTTTAAAACATCATTGATAAATCCTTTTTCTTCTTTGGATAAATTTCCTGTGGTTTTCTTCTCCAGGACATCTACCAGATCTATAAATATCTTTGCATTATCCAGGTTGATTGTTGTTTTCTTTGTTATTGGATCGGCAATTTCACCGAGATTAATCATACTCTGGGTGGCCAGCAGGGTAACGATTGATTTAATATCTCTCTTCATCTCCTCTCTTCTCATTAAAGTCTTATTGATATATTTTAACAAAGAATTTTATATTTATCTTGTCAATAAATATAAAACCTTTATAATATAGTTATTTTACCATTTATTCTAAAAAAAAACAAGATGAAAGAATTTACCAAACTAATCAAAATTATGAGACAACTCAGAGATCCCCAAAAGGGATGCCCATGGGATTTACAACAAACAGAAGCCACACTTAAAGAGTATATTATCGAAGAAGCCTATGAACTTATTGAAGCCATTGATGCGAAATCAAGTACCGGGCAATTAGAAGAACTGGGTGACTTACTCCTGCAGATCATTTTTTTAGCTCAAATCCATCATGAGAAGCAAAACTTCAACATAAAAGATGTCATCAAACGCATTAGTAAAAAACTCATCAACAGACACCCCCATATTTTTTCTGATGTCAGGGTTAAAACCCCTCAGGATGTACGGTCCAACTGGGAGAAAATAAAAAAAATTGAAAAGAATAATCCCAGTATCATTTCCGATTATCCTGAAAAAATTTCTGCCCTTCTGGCTGCCAAAAAAATTGCCGAACAGGCATCCAGTGCCGGATTCGACTGGAAAGATTCATCTCCAGCAGAAACAGCTGCCCTCAAAGCATTGGAAAAAGCCGGGGAAGAAATCGGGGAATTGAAAAAGGCAATCCAGGCACAAGCTAAAATCCGTTCAATCCCCGGTATTCCAGACAAAAAGGAGGAAATCAGTGATGAGATCGGTGATATCCTGTTTGCTGTCAGCAATATTGCCCGGCTGATGGACATCAATCCGGAATTCGCTCTTAAAAAAACAAATCAAAAATTTACAACCCGTTTCAGGTATATTGAAAAACAATTAAAAAAGCAGGGTAAAGATATTCATGAAGCCACACTCGAAGAAATGGAAGCACTCTGGCAGGAAGCAAAAAAGAATAATTTTAAATCTCTAAATACCGAGTAAAATTGGGCTCTGTGAATAATTGATGATCTATGATTGATTTATATATTTATTGTTCAATATTTCCAAAATCATCAGGGCTCAAGGAATTAAACCATTTATCTAATTTTTCTTCATTATCCAAAAAATTGGTGAAAAAATCAGACAGAACAGATGAATTATAGACATCTTCAGAAATAAAAATTTTTGATTTGTTTTTCAGGGCTATGGCTATCGCATCCGATGGCCTGCAATCCACCGGGATTACCTCACCGTTATGCTTGACATACAGTTCAGCAAAATAGGTATTTTCAACAATATCCGTAACCACGACTTTTTCAACTTCAGCATCGAAATGAAACAATAAATTTTTGATGAGATCATGGGTCATCGGCCTGGGTGGAGCAATATTTTCCAGTTCCATGGTAATGGCGTTGGCTTCAAACCCACCAATCCAGATGGGAATGATTTTTTTATCATTGATTGGTTTTAAAATCATGACCGGAGTCTTGGATATGGGATCCATTATCAGTCCCATTAATTTTACTTCAATAAGTTGTTCCATATCTTTCTATATAGTATCAAAACCAGGTTTTGTCAATTTTTAACCCAAATAAAGAATTATTTTAACAATAATGTCTTTTTGTTTGTTTTTCTGATCAACTATCGTAACCAATTCATGAATTCGATTATCAGACGTATGCCAAATCCCGTGGCTCCCTGCTGGGAATAAAAGGCATTGGTTTTGGATAAAAAGGCTGTCCCGGCGATATCGATATGGGCAAAATGAATATTATCTGTGAATTCTTTTAAAAAAAGTCCGGCCTTGATTGAGGATGCCCCTTTGTAATCGGCATTTTTTATATGGGCGACTTTCGATTTGATACTTTCCTTATATTCTTCAAACAAGGGCATTTCCCATAGGAAATCACAGGTTTTCTCCGAAGATCTTTCCAGTAATCGGGTGAATCTTTGATTGTCACACATCACCCCGGCAATCATATCTCCTAAAGCCACCAGAATGGCTCCTGTCAAAGTTGAAAACTCCACAATATAATCCGGTTTTTCTTTGGCAGCTTGGATAAGAGCGTCTGCCAGTACCAACCGGCCTTCGGCATCAGTGTTAACCACCTCAACGGTTTTATTATTTTTGTAGGTAATAATATCACCCGGCTTATAGGCCTGACGACCGGGCATATTTTCCGCAATGCCGGCATAAGCAATGATTCTAACCGGAAGTTTTAGTTCCGCAGCAGATTTGATAATTCCCAATACCGTTGCGGCCCCAGCCATATCACATTTCATTTCTTCCATGTAATTACCCACTTTAATATTCAATCCCCCGGAATCAAAGGTGATTCCTTTCCCGACCACAATAAGGGTTTTTTTATAGTTATCCGGGGTATAACCGATTCGGATGAGTGCGGGTTCATAGGGAGAGGCCCTGCCCACTAAAATAATTCCCTTCAGTTTCTGTTCTTCTAACTGCTTTTGTCTCATCACGGAAATGTCAAGATCCAGTTCTTTTGAAACCTTGACAAAGGCATCCACGAGGGTATCCGGATTCAGTTTTTCAGGAATTTCATTGACCAGATCCCTTACCATGATAAGGCTGTTACTAATGATTTCTCTCTCTTTTATGACTTCAGAACTGATTTGTTTCTGGCATTCAAATACCAGGCTGATATTTTTTATTTTCTTGTCTTTTTCCTTCTTTTCCAAATAGGCATCAAACCGATAATGATTGATATGTAAGAAATCAATAAAATTTGTGCTATAGGTATCGGGAATATCCGTATCCTGTACAAAATGAACACAAATATTTTTCAGCAAATAATTCTTTACTATTGAAATAATATTGTTGGCACATTTTGCTGCATCCCCTCTCTGTTTGACATGACCGGCCCCCACCACTACCAGCAGTTTTGATAATTCAGTGGAGTTAACAACAATACTCTCATTTATATTGCCCTTGAATTTATATTTTTTTAAAAAGGATTCAACTTCCGGATACTGTTTAACCACTTCTCCAATCGATCTGTTCTTAAAAACCGGAATCACCACCCCTTCAATTGATTTCCAGTCAATGGCTTTCTTCTTTTTGATTTTCATATTAATCTCCACTGAGTATCTCGCATAATATTTTAGCAATTATTTTACCAGAACTTACCATACATATCAAATTATCCTTGACACACCTGAGGGTCATATGTTACTATTTTTCTAATAGAAACTTTGAAAAATAATCCAAAAAAATTATCTTTCAGAAAGTAAAAATAAGGAGATAAGATGACAACCAAAAAATCAACCATTGATGGAAACACAGCAGCCACCCATGTGGCCTACGCCTTTAGCGAGGTTGCTGCCATCTACCCCATTACTCCTTCATCTGTTATGGGAGAACTGGCGGATACCTGGTCCGCCTATGGCCGTAAAAACATATTCGGCCAGGAAGTTGATGTGATTGAAATGCAATCTGAAGCCGGAGCCGCAGGTGCCATTCATGGTGCTCTCTCGGCTGGTTCTTTGGCCACCACCTTTACCGCTTCCCAGGGACTTTTATTGATGATACCCAATATGCATAAAATAGCCGGTGAAATGCTCCCGACTGTTTTCCATGTTTCAGCCCGTTCACTCGCCTGTCAGTCCTTATCTATTTTCGGAGACCATTCCGATGTGATGTCAGTCCGGAATACCGGATGGGGCCTGGTAGCCGCAGCTTCCATCCAGGAAATCATGGATCTGGCCGTAGTTTCCCATCTCACCACACTTGAAGCCAGAGTACCATTTATAAATTTCTTCGAAGGATTCAGATTATCGCATGAAATAAAAAAAGTGGAAATGATTGATTATGAAACCATGGCTTCCATGCTTGACATGAAATATATAGAGGATTTCAGAAAATTAGCCCTGAATCCGGATAAACCGTTTTTAAAAGTGGGTCAGGAAAATCCCGAAATTTATTTTCAGGGACGGGAGACAGTGAATCCTTACTATGAAAAATTACCTGCTATCGTCCAGAAAACCATGAACCAGTTTTATGAAAAAGTCGGAAGGCAATACCATTTATTCGACTATGTGGGAGATCCGGAGGCAGATAAAATCATCATTGCCATGGGTTCCGGCAGTGATATTATTGAAGAAACTATAAATTTCCTCTTGAAACGAGGCGAAAAAGTCGGTGCCATCAAAGTTAGACTTTACCGACCGTTTTCTGTTGAAGCCTTTATCAACACCATACCGTCATCAGTTAAAAAAATTGCGGTCCTGGATCGAACCAAAGAACCGGGCGCCATTGGCGAACCCCTGTACCAGGATGTCAAAACCGCTTTATTCGGAAAAGATATTCAGATCATCGGAGGCCGGTATGGCTTAAGCTCAAAGAATTTTACCCCATCGATGGTAAAAGCGGTGTTCGACCACCTGGACGGACCGGGGTTCCATAACTTTACCGTGGGAATAAATGATGATGTATCCAATATATCCATCCCCATCAAAGAAGAAATCGATGCCGAACCCGAGGATGCCAAGCGGTGTTTATTCTGGGGATTGGGATCGGACGGAACCGTTGGGGCCAATAAAAACTCAATCAAGATTATCGGCGATAATACTGAAATGTATGCTCAGGGATATTTTTCTTATGATTCCAAAAAATCCGGAGGAACCACTGTTTCTCATTTAAGGTTCGGAAAAAGTGAAATTCAATCCTCCTATCTGGTAAAGGATAGTGACTTTATTGCGGTTCACAACCCTGCTTTTATCGGCAGATATAACCTGCTTAAAGGAATTCAGGAAGGGGGTACCTTTTTATTAAATTCAGAATG
>DAOWKX010000175.1 GCA_030639705.1 Candidatus Aminicenantota bacterium | reverse complement strand
CATTTTCGATATTGGCGAGAAATGGGATTCGCAAGCCGTTCAAAGGGAAGCCGACACGCCTGCTTGATCTTGATTTTGGGGAAATATCCAAATTTAGGTGGTGGATTTTGGGTTGTATCTTGACTTTTTCGATATCGTTAAGTATTATATTATTTAGTTATAAAAAACTATCAGATTGAGGTGGATATGAAAAAGAAAATCAGTCTCAGGGTAATAAGACGTATATCGTTTTACTATGAAGCATTGTTGAAGCTGGATCTACCGGAGGATGAGTATGTCTCATCAAAAAAACTTGAAGAAATTACCGGTGTATCCTGTAACCAGGTAAGGCAGGATTTTTTTTATTTGGGAATTTCTATTGGCAAACAAAAAAAGGGCTACCAGGTCAAGAAGCTGTTTAATGAGCTGAAAAGAATATTATCGATAGATAAAGGGGCCAAGGTGATCGTGATTGGAGCCGGACGGCTGGGCCGGGCACTATCCGAGTTCAAATTATTTAGAGTTAGGAATATCCATGTTGTGGCTCTTTTTGATATAAAAAAAGAACTGGTTGGAAGAGTTTTGAAAGTAAACGGTGAAAAAATATCCATATTTCACCTGAATACGCTTGAAAAATTTTTAAAAGAAAACAAAAATATAAAAATCGCCCTGCTGGCGGTTCCGGAAAATGCAGCTCAGGATGCCTTGGATATACTGATACGCTTCGGGATAAAGGGTATTGTGAATTTTGCCCCGATAATTTTAAAGCTGCCTAAAAGTGCAAAAAACATTCAGCTGGTAAACGATTGTATCGGGGATTCCCTCTATAAAATTGTTTATCAGATTTATCATAAAAGATAGGACTTCATAAATTTAGAAATCGATTGTAGGGGAAACAAATGTTATCCATTTATGTTTTGATATTTTTTATTTTAATTGTATTCAGTGCTTTTTTCTCTTCTGCCGAAACATCTTTGCTGTCCCTGGATAAAATTAAATTGGCCCATAAGGTAAAAAAAAGGAATAAAAAAGCAGCCCTGCTCACCCGGATTTTAAAATCACCGGATGAATTTTTTTCTACTATTTTGATTGGCAATAACCTGGTAAATGTTGCTGCCGCATCAATATCCATCCTTCTTTTTTCCAAATTGGTCAGGGCAGATGAAAATATTATCCTGCTCATATCCACCGGTTGCACAACGGTGGTTATTTTGTTTTTCGCAGAGGTGATCCCCAAGACTTATGCATTTAGGTTCAGTGAGAAGTTATCCTATTTTTATGCCTATCCCATCAAATTTTTTAAAATGTTGTTTTTTCCACTCGTAAAAATAATTTCATTTTTTTCAAACATTTTTTTCAAAAAAGAAATGTTAAGGCTGGATCAGAAAGAATTTTCCCCGGAAGAGATCAAACATTTTTTAGAGTCAGAAATCCAGTTTTTTAAATATAGCCCGGAAACCCTCAAAATTGTTCATGAGATAATAGATGTTGCCCAGAGAGACATTAAAAATGTCATGACTCCCAGACCCCGGATTATTGCCATTGAGGAAAATTCAGATATTAATGAATTAAAGGATATCATCCTGGAGAAAAAAATCACCAAAATTCCTCTATACCGAGATAATCTGAACAATATCACCGGAATCCTGTATACAGATAAAATATTATCTGAATTAATCATTCATGATTTTCAGGATCTGGACTTAAAGAAGATTGCAGAAAACCCCATATTCATTTCCGAGTATTCATCCCTCAACTTTGTGTTGAAGGAATTTAAAACCCATCGTTACCACTTTGGGGTCATTCTGGATGAATACGGGGCAACCATCGGCATTATCACCTTGAATGATATCTTCAGGGAAATTTTCGAGGAAATTGAAATTCGGAAAAGCCCCATAAAAAAAATAGATTATCGAACCTACCTGGTTGACGGTCAGGTTGCTGTTGAGGATCTGAATACCCAGTTAAATCAGAATTTACCTGAAAAGAAGGATTATACCACCATATCCGGTTTGGTTATCTATCATTTTGGCAAATTTCCCCGACCTGATTCCTCCATATCCATCGCCAATGTCCGGATACATATCAAAAGCATGGGAGACCGTAAAATTGAAAAATTATTACTG
>DAOWKX010000018.1 GCA_030639705.1 Candidatus Aminicenantota bacterium | reverse complement strand
ACCAATTGAATAATTGCGGACATGCCCCATATGAATTCGCCCGGAGGGATAGGGAAACATTTCCAGGCAATAGAATTTTTTCTTATGATCATCCTCGACTGCCTGAAAAATTTTCTGGTCTTCCCAAACCTTCTGCCATTTGCTCTCAATCTCTTTGAAATTGTACTTCATCTTTATCTTAACTCCTGAAAACAAGGGGTTGAATACTCCAAGTATTATACTTCAAATCAATACCTACTTCAAATGTTTTTTAAAGACCGGAACACATGGGTGGCTATCTTGGGTAGCAACCAGAACCGGTTGGCCAGACCATAGATAGCACCTCTTATTTGATTTTTCTCAGGCTTCGATAAAAAATCAAGCCCGCCAGTAAATAGGAAACAGCAGCTAAAACAAGACTTAGCCCAAAATTCCAGTTGATGGCTACAATCACTGTGGTCACCGATCCGAAAACAGTGGCAAAGGAATTGGCTCCCCAGGCCCATCCAATAATATTTTTATTGGATTCAGAGAAAAATTTAAGACCGGTGGGGAAAAATGTTCCCATGGGGAATCCTAAGATTGAAATGAGGATCAAAGAAAGTAGAATCCGCATACCCAAGCTCAGGTGAATGAGCGATGATATGATCGGAAAAAGAAATAAGGAATAAATCAACAGCACAGTCATAATAAAAAGGGATAGAATCAATATGGTTTTGTTCTTGAATAGTCGGTTTATTCGACTCGAAAGCAGGCTGCCGATTCCCGAGGATACTAAAAGAGAAAAGATGATCACCGATATCGAATAAGCCGGATTTCCCAACAACAGCTGGAAGATTTTAATCAGAATGATCTCAACCGTAATAAATCCGAATCCGATCAGGGAAAAATAAAAAACCACCGCAAAACCGACCTTGCCCCTGCTTTTTAATCTCAGGGGAAGATAAAGGAGAACCACTGAGAATAAAATGGTACAAAACAGGATAGAGAGGTAAACACTGTTGGAGTAAACCAATGCTCTGTCAATCATTTGCCGGGCCATCCCCTTCAGGACGTTGTTGGAAAATCGGAATTGCCCGATTTTGTTCGGCTGATTGAAATAGGGGGAAATATCCCGGACCGGGGAGATATTGACCGATGAAGCAGCAATCACACTCCTGTACTCAGGTGTTGCAAGCTTGTAATAAATATTATCCAGTTCTCGATCAGGTGAATACATGATATGCAGGGCAAATTGCTTTCTCTGGGCCTGAACAAATTGGCTCATGATATCAATGTCCCTCTGGTCGATATTGCCCTTTTTCATGAAAAAATAATTGAATCCCAGCGGCGCCTGGAGTACGATGAATTTATTCTCAGGCTGATCAACTCCCAATTCCCGAAGGGCCTGGAAGGCGGTGGCAAACATTCTTTCGCCGTACACATGGATGATTGATAAAAATCCGTTTTCATGTAAGTGGTTCCAGTAATCTTTCATGCTTTCGATGGTATAAATATATGTTTCCGATACACTCAGCCCCCCGGAGAGCAAGGTATCAGTCGGATGGGAGTTGACCATTTGAATGACATCGAATTTAACATCTTTCATCCGTTTTAAGACACTTCGTCCTTCATCATTTATGAGATGAACTCCCTTTCGACGAAAGATACCTCCGATGTAACTGGCGTAAGGTGTTTGGCTGACGATCCGGCATATTACGGGATCCATCTCCACCGCATAGGTGGATTTGAATTTGTGTGATATGGCGCAAAGGACTTCCAATCCTCCGGCCGAACCGATAATGAATGCGGATCTTTTTTTCTGAGCCAGCTGGAAGGGAATCGACTGCTGGAACCATTTGATGGGTTTTTTCTCGCCCTGAACCAACGGGTTGTATCTTACCAGCCGGGACTGTTGGGTTCCTCCATTGAGCCAAATAATCTTGCCTAGTCTGGATGTATCGGCAATATCGATTTTATTGATCGGACTCCATTTACTGTATTCGATCTTGCCCTGAGCGTAGTCGTTGAGATAGTTTCGCTTGATCAGTTTAGGAATCACGGGAAAAACTGTGTCGGCCTCCACAAATAAAAAGGCCAGTATTCCCATGATGATGAGTATGGGAATCCCCTTCTTTATAATAGAATAACGGGAAATAAAGAACCAGAAGATGGCCAGAATGAATGAAATGGATAAAATGATTCGAGTGGGGCCCAACACCATTATCAAGGGAATGATGGCAACCGCGCCCAGCGCGCCTCCGATTAAATCAATAAAATATAGTTTGCCGATCTGTTGGGAATACATAGAAAAAATCAAAACCAGCACCAGACCGGCGAGAAAGAACGGGATAGCTAAAATGAAAAAATTTAGGAGTAACAACAAGATATTCCCCACCGGAGAGAAGAGGTGGAAAAAATCGATTTTTGCCGTCAGGGTGAGCTTATAAATGAGTGGAAGGCTGAGACTGTAAATGAGAAAAACAGTCTCTATCCATTTAATAATACTTTTCTTCTCGGATATTTTGCTCAAGGATACAAAAACACCGCTCACTCCATATCCGAATAGAGCGAGAGAAATAATTAAAAAGGCGAAAGAGCTGAAATAAATAGTGGCAAAAACTCGCGTGTATAAAATTTCAACCAGTATGGTGGAAAAGGTAATAAAAAAAATGGCCAGCAGTACTTTAATCCTGTTCATTTAGGCTCCCGTTTCATTCGATTTCATCGATATGACTTTCATGGATACAACTAACCGCATTTCAGATACAATACGGCTGATTTTAATAGACCTTTAATCAATAGAATCCCGGAGGCGTACCCAAGTTCCTTTTTGGTATAGCAAAATCCATTTTTCATTTCACATAATATTAATAAAATTATCTCTGATAGTCAAGTAATTAGAAATTCGGAAAAAATAGGGACAGCGCCCTCCAACTTCCGGACACATAGGTTGACCTCATTCTTATTTTATTGCTATTCTGTCACACTTTCAAGCCAGGTAACCAAATTCTTTTTATAAACTCTTACATAATCTATTAAATAATATTGTGGAAATTCTGAACTTTCATCTGGCTCAATTCCGAGCCAATTATCACCTACTTGGGTATTTAAAATAATAAATTGTGGTATATTAGGGACTCCTATAGTTGAAGTAAAACATAGTTGATCATCAATATACCAGCGAATAACTCCTTCTCCCCATTCTATTACAAAAGTATGAAAGTCAAGTGAAAAATCAGGACCAGTAAAAGTACCCCCATTCGACTGGGAGGCTCCATTTTTATCACTAAAATGATTAGTCATATAGATAGTGTCTGTATCGGGACCTACCATCTCCATAATATCAATTTCATATGGGGTTGTTGCTATTTCGTCATGACTTTCTGCTAATAGCCAAATAGCCGGCCAAATTCCCTTGGTAGATGGTAATTTAGCTCGTACTTCAAAACGCCCAAAAGCCTGGGAAAAAATTTCTTTTGTATGAACAAAACCAGAGCTATAATAAATATCTATGCCATCTACTGTATAATCCTTTTCTTCACTTTTTATTATTAAACAACCATTCTGTACTGATATATTTTCTGATAAATACAATTGTTTATAACTACCAAAAATACCTTCCAGAATATTCCATTTTGTACTATCAAGAAATGTACCATTAAATTCATCATTCCATACTAAAGTCCAATTATCTATTATAGGATCATCAGTATCACATGATAATAATAGCAATAAAAAAAAGAGGATGGCGAGTATAAACAAAAAAATATTGCGCTTAACATTCATCTTCCTCTAAACCCTCTTCTTACATCTCTCTATATATAAATTTAGCCACTGTCCCTGGTCATTTCCTGTCACCTAAACACATTAATCAATAGTCCATCCCCGGTTTCATTTCATGAGAGGTCAATTAAAAAGTATCAATGCAGGCAATATACAGATTCCTTCAGGTGAGAGACACCATAAGAAATTCCTTTTTTAATCGCAGAGAAATATTAAAGACTTGGAGGTAAAATGTCAATGGATTTATGAAATAATTATTTAATAATTCAAAAAGCCATGGTGCCGGTGAGCAGCAGACCTCTGTTTACTGTTTTGATGATCTCTTCTGGGGCGTGTTTCCTGGGTTGAATTTTTTCGTTGATTTTTTTATTTTTATACATATAATGTGACTAAAATAGGAGTAAAAATGAAAAAGCTTTCATTGTTGTTATTATTTTTAGTCTGTATTTCTTTAATATTTACCCCTGCATGTAAAACTGCTGAGGAAATTTTTGACATCAGGGGGACTT
>DAOWKX010000064.1 GCA_030639705.1 Candidatus Aminicenantota bacterium | reverse complement strand
GTGTTTCCTATTCGGTGGGTACATTCAGAAATAAGATCATTCTTCGAAGGAAGTTTTAGAGATGAAGAAGATCTATGTCACAGTAGGGGAGGATGATAAAGAAGAAGCCGAGATCATAAAAAAAGGACTGATCGATTTAAGCCTTATTGGAAAGAGTTAAAGACTTTCAGTAATAATATTATAAGAACCGGGAAGGGTAGGTAAAAAAACCGATGTCCTCTAAACTGATTTACATTCTGGTGTTCATTCTGATAACCAATTCGTTTTTAGCAGGTGAAGCGGATTCAGAGCCCTTAAAAAAAGGATTACCGGTTATAAAATTTATACCTGGCCTGGTTCAACTGACTTCCGGAAAGATAATCAAGGGGGGTGTTTTATTAGGAGCATGTCTGACAACCATTGTCGGAGCCATCATAGAAAACAACAGAGGATATGATTACTATGAACAATATCTTGAATCCAGCGATGTGGATGAAGTTGTTGCCCTGAGAGAAAAATCAGAGAAAAGTTTCAGGATGAGAAATTATTTCATAATCGGAATGGTTTCGGTCTGGGTGATTCATGCCCTGGATTTAAAAATATTCAAGAAAAAAAAGGGTGGTTTGAAAAGTGAAATTAAAAACGATTGTATTTATATTGGTCTCTATTATTGCTTCTGATTCCTGTAAAGAGGTAATTTTTAATAATCCCCTTGATCCGGACGCATCGATCGAGACCCTTAAAATTGTGAAGATTGTCGCCACCTCTTTATCCGGAGATGGTGATATTGCCTATGACGGAGAAAAATTCTGGAAAAGTAATACTTTCGGTACTCTCTATGCCTTTGATATTGAATCCGGTGTAATCATCCGGACACTTTCCAGTAAACCCGCAAGCGGCCTGGCTATTTTTCAGGACAAATTATATATCTGTAATGGTGAAAATATTATTTATTCTTATGATCCGCTGTCCGGTGACTTAATTGACCAGATCTCCACTGTAGAGCTTTATCCTAAATATCTGTCTCCCATGGATGAGGGATTGTTATTATATGATGTCCGATCTTACAGTTTTTTTAATTACCATCCGGAAACCGGCGCTTCATCACCCTTATTTCAGGTTTCAGGGGTGAATATCGGTGGGATCGAATTCTTTCAGGAGGGGGTGCTGTTTACCGATATGAATACCAATTCCGTATATCATTATTCTTTAGAAGGGGATATGCTTAATGTATTTCTTTCCCCGGCCAATTCAACATCAGGCATCACCATTGATGGCACGGGTTATATTTATCTCTTTACACTAGATGGACAGCTTTATAAAGTTTCTTTGCCTTAGTATACTGCTGGCAAATATCCACCTGGGCTTAGGCGCGGATAAACCACTCCACCTTAAAGCAGATTATTTTATATATAGTGATGACCTCCACTACATGTATGGCGGGGGGAATATCAGTTTGAAAAAAGACTCTTTCATCATCAGAGGTGACAACCTGTATCTTGATTTGCAGACCTTTATCGGAGTGATATATGGACATGTTTTTATCAGTGATAATGGACGAATAAAAAAAGCTGATGTGCTGGTGTGTAAAGGATTTCCTTTTTCTTACCGGTGTGATGCTTTCGGACAACAGATTATCACCCGGGGGGATCAGGGATTACCGGATAGCATTACCAAAAGAAGCCCGCAGGAATTGAAAAAATCAGATTTATACTGGGAATTTTTTGAATGTGAAATCAACAAGAATAAAAAAATCAAGGCCAAAATGGTATTTCCCTTTATCATGGGAATACCCTCGATACCATTTAAAAGTTTTTCCATTACCAGGGGAAAGATTCCTGAGAAGACGCGTTTATATTTTAAGAATATCGGTTTTTCTTCTCTGGATGGTCTCTCTCTTTCATTGCTGTACCGGATGAGAGAATCGTTTGTCAGCGGAGATTATAATATCAAGTTTTACGAACGGGAATTGTTTAATGAAAATGCAGAAATAAAAAGGGGAATCCTGCTTTCCGGACAGATGGACTGGCTGGTAAAAAAAAAGAAGTTCATAAATCTTTCTGCATTGTACAATACCGGGGATGAGAGTTTCAATTTCACGCTTTCTCACAGAAAGGATTTAAAAAATATCAGTTATTCCATTTCCCAGAATATCAGCGGCCGGGAAAATGTCGATACCGCGGTTGAGTTTAATTCCTGGCTGATGGTCAAAAAGTTCAAATTTATGAGTCCCAAGATCAGTTTTGTCCATAATTTAAAAAATAGCTATTCATATGGATTGTCAACACCATTCAAAGTATGGAAAAAACTCAACTTTAATATCAATTATTTAAGAAAGGTGATAAATGAAGAGGTGGAGTCCGATACCCAGGATTTCTCGGCAGCTATGGATTTTACCTCTTCTTTATTGACCCTGTCATCAGTATTTAATATCTCAGAGAATATGTTAGCGGCTACCCAGACCAGGAATTTTTCCACCAATTTGAAGTTCAAGACCCTGTTTTTATTAGAAAAAAATGTATCCATCAACCTGTCTCCTTTTTACATGTTTTCGACCATTCCGTCAGAAGATACTGAAAATTCCCATATTTTTCCGGGAGTCAATGTGGAAATAAAGTCAGCCGGGTTGATTTTACCTCTGGATTTTATAATTGTCCCATCTCTAACCATCAATCATGTCTGGGATAACCTGGATGTGGATCAAACCGAATTTAATTATTTTCTTTCTCTAAAAAAGGTTTTCTGGAAATTGTCATGTTCTCTGGATTATTCACTGATTTCCCGGTATCGATCAGAAGGTTTCTGGGTGGAGGGATACAGTGTCAAAAATATGAATTTTAGTATTGAAATGAAGGATAAAAAAAAATATTCCCTGGGATTAAGAATGTATTATAATGATGACCTGGCACTGGAAAATATAATCTTTTCCGGTAAGATATTTTTCCCCTGGAATATCAAACTGTCATCTTTTCTGTTATATTATGTGACCGAGGATAAATTTCAGTCGGTTGAAGTGTTCCTCGAAAAAAAATTCAGTAATATTTTTAAATTGCAATGCGGTTATTCATTAGCTTTAAAGAAATTTTTTGTCAAATTTTTTACTCTGTAATGATTATCCTGGTACCTCTGGTTTCAGGATGCAACCTGAAGGTAAAATATCTGCCCCAGATCACCTCCCCCTATATAACTGAGGTTGAATTTTTAAAACAGGCTGAACAGGGAGAGAAGAAGATCAAAAAAATATATTTTAAAAATAATCGAATTCAGGTTCCTTTTTATTTTTTTCTGAAAATTGAAAACATCGAGAACAGCGGTCAAATTGATGTCAAAATATACCGGAGTAGGTCAGGCGATATTATTAATTATTCACTAAAGGCAATCCAGACGACCATCAATCATTTGCTCTGGCGGATAAACACCCTGATGGGATTATCCGGTAGGAATATCTGTCCTGAAGAAAAACAGGATTTCTTAGTAGACCTCACTTATACTGATCTAATTCACAGCCTGGGAAGAGGCCATTTTAAAACCCTGGCAGTCAGTATTTTTTTCCCCCGGATATTTAACCTGCATCATTTCAGATATGAATACTATGAAAAGGCCCGGGAACTGAATTTTCGATTCGGGGAAGATGGAAAATACTATGAATACATTATTTTTATTGATAAAATCAATTTATTAAAACCGGGAAAGTATCGATACGGTATATTTCTGAACGGTTATTTACTACATCAAAATTATTTGAATGTTTATGCTTCAAAAAAATGAATTGATTTTTTTATTCTGACACATTAAAATATAAAGCATCAGGAGGTTTTTATGCGGAATGTTATTAGGTTACGTAAATTGGCCATTTTGACAATGGTCCTGTTTGGCTGGTTCTGCCTGTCTCCCAATTTCAGTTTTGCTCGGCAGGATGAGGATGTACTCTTGAAAGCACGGAGACTTTATCAGCAGGGATATTATGATGATGCCATCACTCTGCTTAATGAGTATATCAAAAAAATAAAAACCGTTGCCGAGCAAAAGAGAAATGTGGCCAAAGCCTTTTATCAGCTGGCTAAGGTCTATTTTACCGTGGGTGAGGATAATAAGGTTAAAGAAAACTTGAACAAGGTTTTTGAGACCTATCCGGATTTTCAGACAGAAGAAACCGACCTGGAATTCAAGGAACGGGTTGATAAGGTAAAAAAAGAGGTAAAGGTTAAGGCTAAGGTAAAGGAAGAAAAGGTAAAGATTAAGGTAAAGGTGAAGGAAGAGGAAAAGGTGAAGGTAAAGGAAGAAAAACCGAAACCTGAAAAAAAAGTTATTCCCAAACCTGTGAAGAAGAAAAAAAAGAAAAAATTTCCCATTTTATTAGTATTAGGCGGACTGGTGGTTGTGGGAGCCGTACTCTATTTTTTAGTGTTTAACAAGAAAGATGAAGCACCGAAAGAGCCGGATTATGATATCCGTGGAACCTGGGAGATTAACTGGTCGGATATTCACGGCAGTAGTGGTAATTACAACATGACCTTCAGCGGCACCAAAACCGGTGGTTCCATGTTAGACGAGTTTGGAGATCCGGGCACCTATACCGTGAGCCTGACCAATACCGTTGTCATCCAGTATACTTACGAAACATTGACCTTCACCGGAACCATGTACAGTAACCACAACATGGGTGGAAACTGGACATACAGCACTAATTCAGGGACCTGGAACGGGATCAAAATCAGCGCCAAGAAATCTGACCGACAAAACGCCACAAGCAGACCCTCCCAGCCCCGGCAACATTAACCATTCTCTTTTAGATATCTTTTATTTAGATTAAATTATAATACAATTTTTTTTGACGAAAATAGGGACGGATAGTGCATCAGCTTGCTTGGTGCACTAACAATCCGTCCCCAAAATGGTCAAAATGGAATTCTTTATTTTTATTTAAATAATTGTTGACATATTTTGCAGGTTTTTTTAAGATTTAAATTGAGAATTATCTCTAAGGGAAAAGAGCAGGACATTGTTCCCTGTGAGGAGGTTTAGATGAAGAAGTTTTTATTTATATTTCTTACTGTTTTGATTATGTCTTATTTTATATTATCCCAGGCTGCGGAAAGCAATGAAACCGATGAGATCAAGCCGGTATTCGATGTGCTTTCCGATGCCGATGCCATAGGAGTTGAAACCTTACGGGGACTGAAGGCCACCGAGGTCCGGATAAATATCAGGGAGCTGTTTGATACCGTATTTACCACGGAACAGAGCCAGAGAATAATACAGGATCTTGAAATCATGGTGAAAACCGGATTGAGCAAATGGGGCCTGGGAATAATCGAAACCCCCAAAGGGCCCAAAGATAAAGACTGGGTGGTATTTGAGACCAACATCAACGTTATGCAGAAAAAAGAAGTCATGCCCGGAGGAGTAACCTATTCAGAGACCTATTTTTATTATATTGATGTCTCGTTATCCCAGCTGGTTCGTTTAATTAGGAACCTGGCTTTTAAGAGTAAAACACCTGCTCCCACCTGGAACCAGTATGCCATGGGGACTGCCGGCTCCATCGAAGAGCTTACCGGTTCCATTCGCAGGGCTGTGGCAGACTTGAGCTCGGATTTTTTAACCTATTATAAGCATGCCAATAAAAGATAGGGTAGCCAGAGGGGTTGTATAGTAACCTCATTCTTTTTAAAACCTCTTTTTTCGCTTCATTTTTAGTTGGATTGAATTGATTGCATTATGGTGGCGGCGTAGGTTATAAGAAAAATGAAATTTTCAGTTCTGTGACCGTGAGCGCGTTGGTCATGGTGTTTCGGGTGAATGGTGAAGCAAATTAAACAGTTTTTCAAATCCCTTGAAAAAGAGGGCCTTTTATGGGCAAGACTAACCTGCAGGGATAGAGAATATAAATTCTCAAGACAGGAGGGAATTCAAGAAAAAATCCTTGAAAAACCGGCCAGACCACTGTCAAAGGGAGAGAAAAAGAAAGCAGAGATCCGGGTGTTGTCCAGAATCGTTTTTGTGCTGATCGGAGTGGTGGTGATACTTTTAGTATTATTTGTCTTTTTAAACAGGAAAACAGTCCAGACTGAGTCCGAGCCATCCCGGGTGAGCGGACCATTGGAAACCCTGAAAAAAGAGATTGATCCGGTTAAAGAAATCCCCATTCAGGCTGAAAAGGAGAATTCTCAAAAACCGGATGAATTTGTTACGGAAAAAACAGACAAACCAGTGAATAAAAAAGAAAAGGAAAATAATTCCAGGCTGGTCATTTCACCTGAGAAGCAACCAGTTGATGGAAAAAAAACAGAAGGCAGTAAAACCCAAATCAAAACCGAAACCACCGGACCACCGCCTTACCGGGGTAGTGTATCGATAAGAGAAATATCCGAAAAGTTGATTCAGGAATACAACCAGCAGGTAAAAATAATCCGGATGGATTTACCGCGTAGAGTAAAAGTCTCGGGTTATGTGAATATAAACCTGTTTATCAATGAAATAGGGGAGGTTTTTTTATTTCAGATGAATGAAACCGGACTCAACATTAAACCGGATTCAAAGAAAAAACGTGTCATTCTGAAATTGAAATTAACCATATCAGCACTTCGATTCAAATTACCCAAAGACAAATACGGTCGCCCGGTCAAGGTGGAGAACTGGCGATTGAATTATCAGGTTACCCAGTTTAAAAAAAGAATGATATTGAGGAAGCAGTAATGAATTGGATGGCCGGAGTCAGACATGAAAACACCTGAGATATTGATTATTATCGGTTTGC
>DAOWKX010000266.1 GCA_030639705.1 Candidatus Aminicenantota bacterium | reverse complement strand
TTCCCCTGGCCCTCATTGGGGTTTTTTACGCTTTTGTCATCATGGATTACTCGTTTGATTCCACTGCCTATATCGGCTGTATCCTGCTGGGCGGTATTGTGGTGAACAATGCCATTTTATTGATTGACAATATAAACCGGCATTTGAAGAATACCAAAAATATCATCGATGCTATCACAGTTGGCGCCAAAGAGCGAATCAGGCCTATATTTATGACCTCTGCCACTACGGTACTGGGAATGATGCCTTTGATCATCTTTAAAAAAGCCGATGCTTCCGATATCTGGTCTTCGCTGGCCCTGTGTACAGTCGGGGGGCTGACCACTTCAGCCTTTTTCATTTTATTTGTACTGCCCGTTTTTTATTATCTCTTCTACAAACTCCAGAGATTTATATTCAAACCCAGCAAGTAAAAAACCAGAGACCGTCCCCATCACATTTGACATTTTGGCCGGTAATGAATTAAAATAGGATTTAATTTGGATGAATCCAATATTTTCACAATGGGTACATTTTTTATTGATTTCATTAAGGAGGAATGAACCATGGCCTATACCTATGAAGAGCTCAAGGAAAAAACCGTGTCAGAACTCCGTAAAATTGCCAAGGAGACCGAACACGAGGCAGTCAAGGGGTATACTCAGCTCAACAAAGAACATCTTCTTGATGCCCTTTGCCAGGCCCTCAAGGTTGACAGACACCAGCACCACGATGTGGTGGGACTGGATAAAGCCTCAATAAAAGCCAAAATCAGGGGATTGAAAAAAAAGCGGGATAAAGCCGAAGAAGACCATGACCATAAAGAATTAAAGCTCATCCGCCGTAAGCTTCATCGTCTGAAACGAATGATACACAAAGCCACGGTTTAATCGGGAAGCCGGGCTACAACAACCAACTGGTGGCCCTCTAATTTTAAAAAATAATTGAAAAAAAACTTTTTTTATTGCCTTGCCTCTGGTTTTTCGTTATAATTTGACCTGCAAAAATCAGGCAAACAGGAGGAAACAAAATGTCGCAATACAATCCCTTTGAAACGGCCCAGGCCCAGTTTGACAAAGTGGCAGAAATGCTGAATCTGGCCGTAGCCACCCGGAAATTACTCAGAAACACCGCCCGGGAATTTCATTTCAATATTCCGGTTGCGATGGATAATGGAGAGGTTGATGTATTTCGAGGTTTCAGGGTGTTACATAATGATGCCCGGGGACCCGGTAAAGGCGGTATTCGTTTTCATCCTCAGGAGACCATTGATACGGTCCGGGCTTTAGCCATGTGGATGACCTGGAAATGTGCTGTGGTGGATATTCCCCTCGGAGGTGGTAAGGGTGGTGTGATCTGTGATCCGCATAACCTCAGCCCTCGAGAACAGGAGCGACTGTGTCGTGGGTGGGTGCGTCAAATGGCCAAGCATGTTGGTCCGCTTTCTGATGTACCGGCTCCGGATGTCATGACCAGTGCCCAGCACATGCTCTGGATGTTAGATGAATATGAAACCATTCACGGGGCAAAATATCCGGGATTTATTACCGGCAAACCCATCGGAATGGGTGGTTCGCTGGGCAGGACCGAAGCCACCGGTTACGGTGTTGTCTTTGTGATCCGTGAAGCACTGAAAGATATGGATATCAGACCGGAAGACACCACAGCCAGTGTTCAGGGATTCGGAAATGTAGCTCAGTACGCCATTCAATTATACACCCAAATGGGAGGCAAGGTTATTGCGGTTTCCTGCTGGGACCAGCCGGACAGTAAAGCCTATACCTATAAAAAAAATGAGGGTGTTAATTTGGATGAGCTTCTTCCCATAACCGATCATTTTGGAAGTATCAATAAAGACAAGGCCCGTGAACTGGGATACGAGCAACTTCCAGCCGAGGCCTGGATTGAACAGGATGTGGATATATTGATTCCGGCAGCGCTGGAGAACGAAATCAATCAGGAGAGTATTCAAAAGGTGAAACCCAGAGTCAAAATAATTGCCGAAGGGGCCAATGGACCCACCACCATCGAAGCGGATGAAATCATTCAAAAACAGGGGATATTTATGATACCTGATTTTTTAGCCAATGCCGGAGGTGTTACCTGCAGTTACTTCGAACAGGTACAGAGTAACATGAACTATTACTGGGAAAAAGATGATGTTCTGGGCCGGCTGGATAACAAAATGACCTCTGCGTTTATTGCAGTCTATGACCTGGCCAAGAAAAAAAAGTTATACATGAGAGACGCCGCCTATGTGATTGCCATTGATCGGGTAGCCAGTGCCTGCAAAAATCGGGGCTGGGTCTAATATCATTCTTAATGAAATCTCTGTTTATTATTGAATTTTTCAGCATCACCTGTGATGAATCACATCTTTTTAAACTTTATGGTAAAATAAGCTAAAAAGGCGTGATGGCAATAAAAAAGAATTTATCCCGACAGACAGGTATCACCTCATTTCAAAGAGATGCATCTGAATCCGTTAACCATTTTAGCTATATGGGGAAGGGAGAGTTAGGAGGGAAAGCCCATGGCCTGGCTAAAATCAAGAATTATCTTGAATCTTTCAGCTCCGAACACCCGGTTGATGAAGTTGAAATTGGAATTCCTCCCCTGACGGTCATTACCACTTCTTTTTTTGATCAGTTTATGGAAATGAATCACCTGTACGATATTGTTGGCCTCGAAATGAGCGATGAAAAATTAGCCCATCATTTTCAAAAAGCCGAATTACCCCCGCTGCTAAATGGAGATCTCAGATCACTGATCAGCAAAGCCAATACCCCGCTGGCGATACGGTCCTCCTGCCTGCTGGAAGACAGTCTTGAATCCCCTTTTGCCGGTGTGTACCAGACCAAAATGATCCCCAATAACCAATCCGATACTAACAGCCGGTTCAGCAAACTGGTAGAAGCCATCAAATTCATTTACGCTTCCACTTTTTTTAGAAATGCCAGGAATTATATGAGATCCACGGGAAACCGGTTAGAATCGGAGAAAATGGCAGTCATCATTCAAAAAGTAGTGGGTCAAAGACATTATGATCGATTTTACCCCAACCTATCGGGAGTTGGCCGCAGTTATAATTTTTATCCCATCGGAGAAGCAAAACCAGAGGATGGGATTGTCAGCCTGGCACTGGGTCTGGGTAAAACCATAGTGGATGGCGGTATGGTCTGGTCATATTCCCCTGAATACCCACACATCAGCCCTCCGTTTAATACCATCAATGATCTGTTGAAGGAAACCCAGAAGGAATTCTGGGCAGTCAACATGGGAAAACCTCCTAGTTACGACCCCATCAAAGAAATTGAATATTTAGTCCTTTTGCATTTGGGAGATGCCGAATATGATAATACCTTGAAATATATCTCTTCCACCTATGATCCAGCCTCAGACCGCGTTAATATCGGCATCAGCTCCAGAGGTCCCAGGATCATTAATTTTGCTCCTATCCTGGAACTGGATCAGATTCCTCTGAATCAAGTCATCAAAAATATACTTCAATTATGTGAAACCTATTTTAAGGCCAAGGTGGAAATTGAATTTGCCCTGACCTTCCCCACCCAAACACATAAGTTGTCCGGTTTCGGTTTATTGCAGATCAGGCCCATCAATATCTCTCTGGAAATGGTTTCCATCCATAATGATGAAATAAACGGGAAAAATTGTATTCTGAGCTCTGCCAATGTTCTGGGAAACGGAACCCAGAGCAGTATCCAAGATATTGTTTATGTGAAACCGGATAAATTTGATTTCAAATATTCCCGGGCTATTGCCCAACAACTGGAACAGATGAACCGGTCGTTTATGGAGAACAACCGGCCCTTTCTTTTAATGATTTTCGGCAGATTGGGAAGCAGTGATCCCTGGTTGGGGATTCCGGTTGAGTGGGGACAAATATCCGGTGCCCGGGCCATTGTTGAGGCAAAATTGGAAAATATCCATGTGGATTTAAGCCAGGGATCCCATTTTTTTCACAATATTTCAAACTTGAAAATCCTCTACTTCTCTTTAAATCAGTCAGAAACATCGACATTTGACTGGAACTGGCTGGAAAACCAGCAAACAGTTGATGAGACAGAATTTGTAAGACATATCCATCTGCCTTCGGCACTAACCATAAAGGTAGATGGAAGGAAAAAACAAGGAGTGATATTAAAATGACCCGGCAAAAAAACAATCAGGATAAACTGATAAAAAGCTTTAAAGAACGGGTAAAAGAACTCAATTGTTTATACCAGGTTGAAGAACAATTGAGAGATACTGAATCCGATCTGGATAAAACCTTGGAAAAAATCATAAAAATTATGCCGTCCGGATGGCAATACCCGGAAATATGCCGTGTCCGGATCCTTCTGAACGATAAAGTCATCCAGCTTCCTGACTTTACGGAAAACCTCTGGCACCAGACTGCCGAGATCAAAACCAGCGAAGCTCAATATGGAAAAATAACCGTCTCCTATATTCAAGAACCCTGCGATAAGAAAGACGGATATTTTTTAAAGGGGGAGACAAAACTGCTCAATACCATTTCGGACCGCATTGCCCAATTCATCTGGTCCAAAGAATTAAAACAGAAAATTACCCAGAGAAATGATAATGGTCTTCAGGAGAGTAGGGAAAGTAAAAATGAGTGGAAACCCATCATAGAACTCTTTAAAAAATCAGAAAAAAATCTTTATATCAATATTTCCCAAAAAATGCTTTATTACCTGTGCTGGAAAGGAGTGGAAAGTGCCAAACAGTTACTGGAAAAAATCACCATTGATCAAAAATTCGAAGGAGAAGACATTACCGAGGAACTCAACCGCCCGCTGAAAAAAGAAGCCCTGGCTAAAATTATGACAATCAGCGATGATATCTTTGACATTGCTGCCAATCATCTGAGCAAGAATATCATTATGTCCAGTATTCAAAAATGGATTGCCGAAGACCGATTCCGTTTTTTAGTCCGGGCTATTGATGACTCAAAATCATCCCTATCAGAAATAATCGATGCCCTGACCCGTTACCATCACCTGGATAGCGAAGGTGTGATGACGCCGCCTGCTATTGAAAAGGGATTGCGTGTCTCTCTGATTCGTCGATTTTTCTTTGATCAGCTGGAATTCATAAACATCACCAAACAATATACTGAAGTCAATGATTACTATGATATTGTTCAGAGGATCATATCTCCTGCTGATAGTCATGGAAAATTAGGAGGAAAAAGCGCGGGTTTATTTCTGGCAGCCAAAATAATCGAAAAGGAAACCCAATTTCCGGAGCTAAAAGAAAATATTAAGATACCCAAAACCTGGTATATCAGCACCGATGGGATCATAAGTTTCCTCAGGTATAATAATCTTGAAAATATTTATGAACAGAAATATAAAGAAACCGATGAAATTTATTATGATTACCCGAATATCATTCAGATCTTTAAAAATTCTTATTTCCCACCGGAAATATTAAAAGGCCTGTCTATGGCACTGGATGACTTCGGGGATAAACCCATAATTGTCCGAAGCTCCAGTTTATTAGAGGATCGCCTTGGTTCGGCATTTTCCGGAAAATATAAAAGTTTGTTCCTGGCCAATCAGGGGACCAAACAACAGCGACTGGATGCCTTGTTTGATGCCATCTCCGAGGTATATGCCTCAATTTTTGCCCCCGATCCTATCGAATACCGTAAAGAAAGAGGATTGCTAGACTTCCAAGAAGAAATGGGTATTTTACTGCAAGAAGTGGTGGGAAATAAAATTGGGAAATACTATTTCCCATCCTTTGCCGGCGTGGCCTTCAGTAACAATGAATTCCGCTGGTCTACCCGCATTCAAAGGGAAGATGGACTGGCCCGGCTGGTGCCCGGATTGGGGACCCGGGCAGTTGACCGGATGGTCAATGATTACCCGGTTCTGATTTCTCCGGGAAATCCTGATTATCGGATCAATTTAACCCCGGATGAAATCGCCCATTATTCCCCCAAAATGATCGATGTGATTAACCTGGAAAGCAACCGGTTCGATAGTGTGGAAATCAAAGAATTACTCAAGAATATCGGAAACGATATCCCGGGAATTGAAAATATGGTATCCATCCTTCAGGATAATCTTTTCACCACCGCCACTTCTATTTTAGGAATCGATTTTGATAAAAACAATCTGATCGTCACCTTTGAAGGCCTGCTGAATAAAACCCCCTTCATTATCCAGATGAAACATTTATTAACCGTTTTAAAGGAAAAAATGAACACCCCTGTGGATATTGAATTCGCTCATGATGGCAAAGATTTTTATTTGCTTCAGTGTCGACCTCAAAGTTTTTCCAAAGAAATTTCACCTGCTCTCATCCCCAAGGATATCCCGGAAAATAAAATTATTTTTTCTGCCCATCGTTATATATCCAATGGCCATGTCCCGGATATCACCCATATTGTTTACGTAAACCCCGACACCTACAATGATATATCCGATCTCTCCGAATTAAAATCCATTGGGCGAACCGTCGGACGATTAAACAAGCTTTTGCCAAAACGCCAGTTTATCCTGATGGGACCTGGGCGCTGGGGGAGTCGAGGTGATATCAAACTGGGGGTAAATGTCACCTATGCCGATATAAACAACACCGCAATGCTGATCGAAATTGCCCGAAAGAAGGGCAACTATATCCCCGACCTATCTTTCGGAACCCATTTCTTCCAGGATCTGGTGGAATCTTCCATCCGGTATCTGCCCCTATATCCCGATGATGAAAAGGTGGTATTCAATGAAAGGTTTTTTCTGTCATCGGAAAATATACTCAATCAAATTCTCCCGGAATGTTCTTTACTGGAAAAGGTAATTCACGTGATTGATGTCCCGAAAACCAATGAGGGTATGATCCTTCGTATTTTAATGAATGCGGATCTCGAAGAAGCCATCGGTTTTTTATCAGAACCTTCAACCGGCACCACCATATACTCTTCGGATGAAAAAGAAGCTGTTAAAAAACCGGCTGATGATTTCTGGCTCTGGCGAATGCACATGGTAAAAAAAATCGCATCCAGCTTGGATCCCAAACGGTTCGGGGTAAAAGGATTATATGTTTTTGGCAGTACCAAAAACGCCACGGCAGGACCGGCCAGTGATATTGATCTCCTGATCCATTTTAAGGGATCGGATAAACAGAAAGAAGCACTTCAACACTGGCTTGAAGGCTGGAGCTTGACCCTGGCAGAACAAAATTACCTCAGAACCGGATACCAAACCGATGGATTACTGGATGTCCATTTCGTTACTGACGAAGATATCAAAAATAAAACCAGTTATGCTTCAAAAATCGGGGCAGTAACAGATGCGGCAATGCCCCTATCCTCGGCTGAACATATTTAATTCCAGAATTTCTATAAAAGCTGGCGACAGGCTTTTTCTGGATACCGGGGATCAAAAACGACCAGAGCCAATTCCTTACCCTCATGTGCCGCAGAGAACGCATAGGTTCTTCCCAGTTTTTCCTGCCAGGCTCCAGTGATTCGTGTTGATTCATGAATATGACCGTGAAGGGTGATTAATGGCTGACGGTCTTCAATAAAACGCTTTATGGCAATACTTCCCACATGGATATCCAGGGGAGCATGGTTTATTTTTTTTCCATCCAGAGCAGCCCGGTCCAGTTTGGTTTGATAAGGAGGAGAATGGAACAAAAAAATCACCTTATCCATGGGATCATCACCTGTCAGTTTCTTCAGGTCCTCACTGATGGTGGTGTACATTTTTTCTGATTCTGAAACCGGATGGGAAAACACACCCTCTTCAATGGCAATACATCCAGGATCCACATACCTTGACACATCATAACGTTCCCAGTCTTTTAAACGAAAAGGAGTGGGTGGTACATAGGCATACCCGTAGACTCTATATTCACCCAGACTGAAACGGCGGAGATGGCAATAATGCCATACACCCCGGGTGGCAGCATCCAAAATGGCGGGTTCCTCAAAACGACCATCATCATTACCTAAAATCAGAAAAATTCTGGGATATGAATCGCCCAATCGTTCTTTCAAGCTGTCAAATTTTTTAACTAAAAAATCATTAATAAAATCCTCATGAACTGAATCCAAACCGGAATCAGGCAATAAAAAATGCGGGAGGATGTCACCTCCGATAAAAACCGCATCGGGTTTTTCTTTATTTATGGAATAGAAGAGTTTATTATATTTGTTAATATCTCCATGCTGATCGCTTACAAAAAAGCATTTCATCAAATAATCATAGGATTTTTCCCTCCCGATGTCAACCGACAAACTTACCATCCGTGAGGGTTACCATGATCCGGTAGAAAATTATCTTCGGTTCAATTGATATTCTATTTTTGCTGTGTTACGATTATTACGGTAGTGTTACAGTGGTGATCATTCAAAAAATATTATCTCTTTATATAATTATTGTGTTTTTGTTAGCTGGGCTGAATTGCCATAAACAGCCTTCGGAAAAACATGATCAATTTGTTTTGAAAATCGGATCGATTCATCGGGCCAAATCAAAAAATATATTGTATGACAATGCATTAGGGCATTTTACCATGATTTCCCACCCGCCACTCCTGAAACTGGAAACAGACGGGAGATTTACAGGCATTCTGGCAGAACAGTTCAGCTATTCAAATGATTATACCATCTGGAAATTCAAAATCAGAAAAAATTTTTACTGGAGTGATGGACTGCCGGTTAAGCCAGAAGATATTAAATTTTCACTCCTGTACAAAGGAAAACACCTTCCCAGCCGGAAGTGGATGGGGAAACTCATCAAAGTAATTGATATTGATCAAAAGGGGGATATTGTCTGTACACTTGCCAAGCCCTATACCCGTTTTGATATCGAATTCACATCCGTTCGCATCTTACCCAGGCATATCTGGAAGGGGATAAAAAACCCTGAGCGTTGGGAATCCCCCCGGTTGTATACTGGTTGTGGACCCTTTATTATCAAAGACATTGATCTGAATTCAGGAGTGGTATCCATGGTTAGAAACCCCTTTTGGAAAGGAAAATCTCCACAGCTGGACAGGATTGAGATTCATATGTACCATAATCCGGATGTCCTTTCCCTGGCACTGAAACGGGGTGATGTGGACACCTATTATAAATATGCGGATACATTTCCCTATGGAAATATCTCCAGTCTCCGGGAGACCGGGCTCTATAAAATTAAAAAATGCACAGAAAGTGGATTTATTTTCTTGGGATTCAACCTAAAAAAACAACCACTGGATGACCACTCTCTGAGACAAGCCATCGTTTATGCACTGGATTATCAGGAAATCAGAAAATTAATCACCAAAGGATTTGGACAAATCCCTCAAAAAGGTTTTGTGCCACCTTATTTCAGATTTTATCATCCCACAGAACCCCTGGTTCGGGATATCAACAAAGCCCGAAAGATACTGGAAGGTTCCGGATACAGGGATTTGAATGGTGATGGAATTTTAGAGGACAGGGAAAAACAGCCCATGAAACTCAGGCTGGTTTCCACACTCATATATACTCGGTTATCAGAATTGGTAAAGGATTATCTAAATCAGATCGGGATACAGGTTCAGCTTCAAATTCTGGATCCCATGACCTGGATTCATACCAAAGACAGATATCAATACGATCTGACCATTAGCCGGACCACTCCCTGGGGAATGATGATGCATGCGGGCTGGAGCACCGGATATTTTGATTACCGCCGGTCCGGCCAGGGCGTGCTACACATAATTGATGATCCTGACTATATCCATTTATGTGATGCGATTTTATCCACCAAAGACCCTCACCAATTAAAAGTATTGGCCCGCAAAATTCAAGAATACCATGCTGCTCACATTCCGGCCGTTGCCCTGATCAGCAAAACAGATGTGATCCCCAGTAAACTAAACTTATCCGGCTGGCATCATGATCCGCTGTTCGGGATATATAACCTCAGCAGCTTTCTCAGGTTAAAATTGACCTATGCAGACCATTAAACAAAAAACAGTCCGGTACCTACTGACTCTGCTGATTATTCTCGTGCTGAATTTTCTCATTCCCCGTTCAATGCCAGGAGACCCGATGATTTTTCTTTTAGGCGAAGATGCCGTGGTAGATCCGGAAACAGTGACCGAACTCAAAAAAGAGCTTGGTCTTGATAAGCCCATTCATATCCAATTTCTAAATTACTTCCTGGATGTTATTCAACTGGATTTTGGCTATTCCTATCACTTACGAAAAAGTGTATTTAATATTATTCTATCCAGAATACCCTGGACACTGGGATTGCTCTTATTCTCTATTATTCTTGGAGCTGTACTGGGAATTTATTCCGGTGCCCTTGCCGGCTGGAAAAGCCATAAGTCGATGAGCCGGATACTCACCCAGCTTAACATATTATTCTTTTCCGCCCCTCCCTTCTTTATGGCCATACTGATCATGGCAGTATTTGCCATTCAACTGAACCTGTTTCCCATTAAGGGACTCTACCAGAGTGGTACGTTTATGGATATAGTTCAGCACCACATTCTACCGGTAGCGGTTTTAACCCTGATTACATTTGCCCGAAATTTTATCATTATGCGAGGATGCATCCTCCAGGAGAAAAACAAACCCTATGTGATATATGCCAAGGCAAAAGGTGTATCAGGAAAAAAACTTCTTTTCAAACATGTTATGAAAAATGCAATTTTACCGGTAATATCCTTATTGGCCCTGGATTTTGGTTTCCTGTTCAGCGGCGCACTTTTTGTAGAAATAGTTTTTTCTCTCAATGGTATGGGAACCCTGATATATGATGCGATCAACAGTCGTGATTATCCGCTCATTCAGGGCATATTCATGATCATTACCCTGATGGTAGTTTCTGCCAATCTATTGGCTGATTGGATACATCAACTCCTGGATCCAAGAATTCGAAAAGAAAAATGAATCAACTATTAAAACTGGGAGTCATTGTAGTTCTATTGGTTATTCTGGTTTCTCTTCTGGCTCAGTTCCTGGCTCCCTATAATCCCTGGAAACGGTTCGATGCCTACCTGACTCCTTGTGATAAGCACTGGTTGGGCACCAATGACCTGGGCCATGACATTTTTTCAGAATTATTGGTAAGCACCAGGGTGTCCTTGCTGGTGGCTTTAATTGCCGCCCTTATTTCTTCAATGGTGGGATTGATATTGGGATTAACTTCAGGCTATTTTAAAAATAATATTGATAACATTATCATGGGATTGACTGATATTTTTCTAACCATCCCAAAAATTCCCCTGCTCA
>DAOWKX010000164.1 GCA_030639705.1 Candidatus Aminicenantota bacterium | reverse complement strand
TTTATTAAATATTATAATAATTGTTGTTAATGAGAAACGTTGATATAAATGATTGAGCAGATCAAGGATGATAATCGAAATAATTCAAATCAAAGGGATAAATTTATCTCCTCCATAAACCCGGTTACCCGTGGATGTTGCGGGAAGGTAAAAATATCCTCCCCCACAGAGATCGATGTTGCTGTTCAACGAGCAAGAGACAGTTTTTCCAGCTGGAGAAACCTGGGGCTGGATAAGCGGATGAAGATCATGAAGCGGGCACAGCAATTATTGCTGAATAAGGGAGAATCAGTTGCCAGACTGATTACCGAGGAAATGGGCCGGCCCCTGGTTGAATCATTGTCCCTGGAAGTGGTCGGAACCATTGATTTGATGGATTATTATGTCAGAAATTCCAAAACATTTCTTCGGAACCATTCACTTCACCTTCACAATCTTTTTTTTAAAAGAAGAAAGAGTTTGATTGTTTTTGAGCCCCTGGGGGTAATGGGGATTATCTCACCCTGGAACTGGCCTCTGTTGATTCCGATGGGGGGTATTGTTCCGGCATTATTGGCCGGAAACACAGTGGTCTTTAAGCCTTCTGAAATCACTCCCTTGATGGGGATGGAAATTCAAAAATTACTCCATGATGCCGGTGTTCCCGAGGGGGTTTTTCAGGTGGTACACGGTTATGCCTCCTGTGGGCGTTCTCTGGTGGATTCTGCGGTGGAAAAGGTTTTTTTTACCGGGAGTACCGAAGTCGGACAAAAGGTAATGAGCCGGGCAGCTCAATCCCTGAAAAGCGTGGTCCTGGAAATGGGGGGGAATGATCCGGCCATAGTCTGTGAGGATGCCGATTTGGAGAATTGTACCAGCGGGATTTTATGGGGTGGGTTTAATAATTGTGGCCAAAACTGTAATTCCATTGAACGGGTTTATGTAGAGCAATGTATTTTAGATCCTTTCATTGAATTACTGCTGAGAAAGGTTGAGAAGTTGCGGATTGGAGACGGCCTGGATCCGGATATTGACCTGGGCCCGGTGGCTACGGATATGCAGTTGTCAAAAATGGCCAGTGTGGTGGCCAGTGCTGTTGAAAGGGGAGGGAAAATACTGGCCGGGGGGCAGATAATGGATTCCAGAACCGGGTATTTTTTCGAGCCAACCGTAATACTCTGGGGCAAATCCCGGCCCCGGGTACCGGATGAGGAGATTTTTGGCCCTTTAATTCATGTGATTCCGGTTTCAGATGTCCATGAGGCGGTTTTATGGTCCAATAAATCCAGTTTCGGTCTGGCTGCTTCTGTCTGGACCCGGAATCTGAAAAAAGGTCAGGCCATTTCCAGGAAAATTGAATCCGGATCGGTTATGGTCAATGATTCCGTGGTTTCCTTTGGTATTTCTGAAGCCAGCTGGACCGGTGTAAAAAAGAGCGGAATTGGCTGGACTCATGGCCAGAAGGGTCTGGATGAAATGGTCAATATTAAATACATTTGTATCGACACCCAGTTCCGTCTTCAGAAGTTCTGGTGGTTTCCCTATGGTGAGAAAATGATTAAAGCCATGAAAAAGGGGATGAATTTTTTATTCAGTATCAAACTGATAAAGCGATTGACTGCCATTCCCCAAACCTTGAAATATTTTGCCGGCTATCTTTTCTTAAATCGAAAGAGAAAAGACAAATGGTGAAATCCGATTTTTTACTATATTGTGGGTTGTAAAAAATCCGAAGCACTTTTGCCGCTCAACATATCGGTTACCTGAAGAATAATGTCATACCGCCCCTTTTTCATCCAGGGGAACTTGATTGAAATAGAAAAAGAATTCTGCTGGGTGGTTATGGTTTTTACCTTATCATAACAGATCTGGTTATGGGGATCCTGGATCTGAATCTTTACCTGGATATGACCCGTGTTTTTTTTATTCTGTTCTTTTTGCAGGTAGTTTTCAATAATGAAGGAAAGGGCATTATTTTCAAATGTCATTGATTTTATGTGTATATCAGGTATTTCCAATTTTTTTCGCTTCAGGTAAGACATGATGTAATCAGCTCTCATCTGGTCATCGTAAATGATCCGGTAGTTTTTATTTTTTACTTCGACTTTTACCTTACCGACTTCTTGAGAATTTCGAGGCGCATAGGTTAATATATAATAAATATCCTCTTTATCCTCAATATTGTCGAGTGCTTTTTCCAGATTTCCGGTTGCCTCCAGGCTGCCGCCGGTCCGTTTGGTGATTTCTCTCAGGCTGCTCTCAATTTCGGTGGATATCCTTTTGTACTGAAGGTCCTGGTGGAGTAAACCATGGTTGACGAAAATGAGGATGGTATGGAAGGTGGCATCGACCTTGTAAAACAGCTTACTGATTTCATCTCCGGGGAAGTTTTTGGTGGTATGAAGGGCGCTGTCAATATCACGGAGGAGTGCGGAAATGGTTTTGGCCTTGACATTGTCTTCCGGCCTGAAGCTGGATTGCATAGCCCCGACCAGGTCCCTGACCTGTTCCATTAATTGTCCGGTTATGCTCAGTTTGGGAAACATTTCGATCTGATAAAAATTGATCACCCATTTTTCCTTTTTGATTTTTTCCAGGTGCCGGGAAAAATAATAATAGCTATCTATATTGGGAGTCAGGTAATTGCGGCTGTAATCGTCCCATATCAGAAGGTATTTCTGGAGAAAACGGACGATTTCATCCGGCAGATGATAATCTCCCCTCCCTAACAGTGATTGGATTCTGGATAGGCTCAATTCGTCTTCCACTTTTTTCAGGTATTTTAAAAGCCGAAACCTGGCTTTCTGACTTTCCTCCTTCATGGCTTTCATGAGGATTTCCCGAGCGCTTTTCATGTTTGACAGACTTTTGAAAAATACGCTCTTGTTGTTGATGAACACCATCAATTGATCATATTCATTCAATATATTATCGAATATATAGTCTAGTCCTTTCTGTAATTGTTCATTGAATTTGGTGATGCGAAAAACCAGAACAAAGTAACGGGGTTTCAGGGTTATCCCCCTTTTTTCAAGTTTTGGCGATTGATTCTGAATCCTGATTTTTTTTCTCTTTAAATAAAATCCGTTAATTTCCTGTTCCTCTCCGCCTTCATATAATTTAAAATCACTTTTTTTCAGATAATCAACTGCTTCTCCTTTTAAAAATACCCGTACCGGGACCTCGACATTGACCACTGAAACGGTTTCGGTTGTGGTGATTTCATCTTCCTGGGACTGAACTCCAAAAGAAAGAGAATATATGATAGTTATGATTAAGAGTATTCTACCCATTCATTTACCTCCATTTCTAATACTCACAGGCCGGTTTGAAAGTTAGATTTAATATTTTAAAAAAAACTCTCTTGCCTTTAATTTTACATGTTTATCTGAATGATTTCACTGTCGGTTTTTTGGGTGAACTGGTCTTTTACGTCAATAATAATATCATATTTACCCTTTCCGATTCCGCCAAAATTCAGGGACAGGCTGACCTGTTTCTGTTTGGCGTTTAAATCTTTGCTCTGGTCAAAAACAGTGATATCCTGCCTGTTTTTGATACGAACCCGGAGATTGAGTTTGCCTCCGAGATCCTTTTTCATATAGAAATCGGTCAGAGTCAGGGTAAGTGTTTTATCTTTAAAGGAAGCTTTTTTAATCTTGACCGGCGGACCCTTAACCACTTCAAGCTCTGTTTCCCTGGGCAAAAGGCCGGTCCCGAGGGAGTCATCATAGAAAACCTTATGCCTTCTTTTATTTACTTTCACCTTGATCTTTCCGATTTTATCCGGATTCGCCGGTGCATAGGTTAGCAGATAATAGATGTCTTGCTCCTTACTGATGGCGTCCAATGCCAGGTCAACTTTTTTAGAATTAACCAGTATACCCCCGCTTTGCTTGCATATTTGATTCAGGTTTGCTTCCAGGTCGCTGGCCATCCGAATATAATCGATATCCTGTATCAGGGAAGGAATGTTGGTCCGAATAAATATCGAATGATGAATGGCGTTTACCCTGGAGAAAATTCGGCTGACTTCTTCGGAAGGGAAATCATTGGATATTTTCAGGGCCCGGTTAATTTCATTGAGTAGCTTATTTATAATTCTGGCAAAAGTTACCTTTTCTTGATTGGTACTGATTTGCAATTCAGCGATCAAATTTCGCAGTATCCTCCGGGTATCACTGGGCATGATAATTCTGGGAAACAATTCCATCTGATAAAAGTTTATCACCCATTTTTCCCTGTTGATTTTTTCCAAGAGTCTGGAAAATTTATGGTACTGCTCAATATCCGGAATCAAATACTTGGTCTTGTAGTCATTCCAGATTATTAAATACTTGGTCAAAAATTCCTTGACAATATAGTGTGATTGTGCGGTACGCACTACTCTTGAAGAAGAATCAGATCTTGTGCTTCGTCTGAGTTCGGTTTCAAATTTGGCCATGTTCAATTCCTGTTCAATCTGTTTTATATACTGAAACATTAAAAGTCGATCATAGTGGCTTTCGTTTTTTATCATTCTTTCGATGTCTTCCCGGACCAGATTTTTTTCTTCCAGATTGTGAAATGCTTGGGTTTTTTTATTGACAATCACCAGTAGCTGGTCTGACTCACTGATAATTTCATTGAAGAGATAATCCAGTCCCTTTTTAAAATCATCATTGTAGTCAGTGGTCTGAAAGATCAGCACAAAGTAGCGTCCCGCCAGGGTCTGGTCCTGGCCGGACTCAGGCCTGGTGGTCAGGGTTCCGATTTTTTTCTTTTTGATAAAGAATCCGTTTATGGTCTGGAGTTTCTTCCCCTCAAATACCTTAAAGTCATCTTTGCTGAGATTATCGACCGGCCTTCCTTTGTAATGCACCCGAACCGGCACTTCAACATTCACCACCTCAACTTTTTCTTTGATTGGTTCCTCTTCTTGTTGACAAATCAACAGAGGATATACTCCTAGTAGCATAATCAAAATAAATATAATTTTTTTATTCATGGTTCCTCCTTAATGAAGTGATATAATTTCTTAGTAATAATAGCCCTTAATGGTTCGAATTTTGTATCTCTTCTTTCCTTTGACCTTGACAGTAATTTTTCGAAACCTTTTCAGTTTGCCTTTCTTTTTGGGCTTGAATTGAACTATATATTTGGCTCTTATATCTCTACGGATCTCACGATAGATGGCAGGAATGTCGCTTACATCATCAAACATGAAGGTAATGCCGCCGGAAGAAACCGAAATATTCTTTAAAATGTCCTGATAGCGAATATCATCAAAGAACGCTGTTCTTTTACCTATTGAATAAATTACACAATTGGATTTTTCCACTTTCTTGATCAGTGAGTAGGGATCTATATATGAACTGTTGTCCTCTCCGTCTGAAAAAAGAATAATGATGTTGCGGCCCGGAATCCCCCGTAATAATTTGATGGAATAGGCAATGGCGTCATAGAGAGCCGTGGCACCGAAGGGAAAAGCAATGGATAAAGAATTAATCAGCTCATCGATGTTATTGGTGAAATCCGTATCTTCGAAAACTTCATGGTTAAACATGATTATAATGGCCTTATCATTTTTACTGATCAAAGCTTCCAGAAAAATTTTGGCCGCATCCTTGACATCACCGATTTTATCTTTCATGGATGAACTGATATCCATGAGCAGGGCCAGGTTGAATTTGGTTTTTCCTTTTTTGGCAAAATAGGTAATCTCTTGAATAACACCCTCTTCCGTAATAACAAAGTCATCTTTTTTGAGATCTTTGATATAATATCCGTTCTGGTCGGTCACCACAACCGGTACAACCACCTGGGCCACATCAACTATGCGGGTATCGTCAAAATGGTAGGATTTGATTTCCCGTTCCAGGATGACGATTTTATGGATATCTTTTACCAGCACCCTTAAGGACCGGTTTTTAGGCAGCTGGCCGAAATTATAGGTCATGGTATAGGGGGGTGATTTAAACTCTTTTATGAATTTTCCATCCAGATAGATTTCAACCGAGCGAATTTTTTTGGCATCGATATTCTGCAATCGAACTTCTATTTTTTTTTCCCTGATCCACATATCATCATTTTGGGGTGAACTGAACCAGACCCTGGGTGTATCGGCCGGGATGACCTGGAATGAGCAAACCATAATCAAGAAAATCCAAATCGCTTTTTTACCTGTGTCAATCATTTTAACCTCACTTGTCCTTTTTCTTGGAGTTTTTTTACGATTTTTGTTAAATGTGAATTATTTAATATGTCAAATATAAAGTAGGTACTGTAATAATC
>DAOWKX010000098.1 GCA_030639705.1 Candidatus Aminicenantota bacterium | reverse complement strand
CCCATTAATGGTAATAAAACTAACCCAGGTTAAATGGTTTGCTTCTGTGTACTTCATTGAGGGGGAATAGTCGGCTTTTTCATTTTCATGATAGATACAAATTAATTTAATTTTTTCTATTCGCAATAAATCTTTTTCATAAAGAATTTCTATATTTTTTATCTGTTTGACTGATGGGCTGGTCATGGCGATTACAACGGATTGATCAATAGCACTTTGAAGTGGAATAAATAAGGTTATAATGATTGCGGTTAGGGTTATAATTGAACTTATGATCTTCATTTTTTCTCCGCTTTATTCTTTTTATTATAGCTATATAATAGCATTAATACAACCATTTTTTGCGGTTTTTAATATATTGGATTGCAATTTATTATGTGATATGATTGAAAAATGATTAAATCTTTTGACCGGTATATATTAAAAGAAATAATATCACCATTTGCTATCGGTCTTCTGGTCTATACCTTTACTTTGTTGATTAATCAGATTCTGGTATTATCAAATGTACTCATTTCGAGAGGTGCCACAACAGCAACCATTTTAAAAATTTTATTATACCTGCTCCCGGATTTCCTCTCATTTACCATACCGATGTCAACCTTGATGGGAGTTTTGGCGGGACTGAGCCGAATGAGTACTGATTATGAGATTGTGGCTTTCAGAACAATGGGTGTCAATAATTTCAGAATTCTGAAACCGGTCATGATTTTCTCAGTTTTAGCCTGGTTGTTCTCCTCATGGTTGATCATGTATGTGGCACCTGAATCAAACTACCGGTTTTCGAAGTTGTACAACCAGGTCGTGCTTTCAAAAGCTGTTTCCAATATCAAGCCAAAAATGTTTTATACCGGATTTCCCTTTTATGTCCTTTATTTTAATGAAATTGACAACCTCAATGGCGAATGGAAGGGGATCTTTCTTTATTCAATGAAACAGCCGAATGATGATAAGATAATCGTGGCAAAAAGAGGAAAGTTTATCCAGAAAATTGGTCAGAAGGAAAGCCATATTGCCTTAAGTGATGCAGTCATTCAGGGATTCAAGAAAAAGGAGCCCAAGAAGAGTTATTCTCAATCCTTTAAATTTTTAAGAGAATATATTCCCGAATTGATTAATATAAAGCAGACCCGTAGAAGTACCCAGCAATCTCTTCCCCATCTCATCGAAACCTTGAGAAGTGAACCAGATGATTTGAGTGTTCAGATTGAGTTTCATAATAAATTTGCCTTACCATTTACCTGTATTGCCTTTGGTTTTCTGGCTCTATCTCTGGGCATTTCCACCAAAAAAGGAGGTAAAATTAGCGGATTTATTATTTCTCTGGGTATTATTTTTCTATATTACACCGTCATTACCACTGCCAGGAATATGATATTAAAAAGAATATTGTCTCCTTTCTTGGGAATGTGGCTCCCCAATCTATTTCTGATCCTGATCGGTATCATTTTGTATTTTTTTACCTCAAAAGAAAAATCTATTGATTGGGAGAACATGGTTTCGTTTTTTGTTAAATTAAAAGACAGATCGGCATTTAAGAAACAAAAAGTCCTTTTTGTTTTGAAAATAAAAAAATTAAAATTCAGACTTTTCAAGATTTTAGATATTTATGTATTAAAAAAACTCATATTGGCTTTTTTCCTCATTCTGTTATCACTTTTATTTATCTTTTCCATCATCACCATTGTTGATTTAATAGATGAGGTGGTCAAGAATAAAGTGGAATTTACCTTTTTGTTACATTATGTTTACTACAACATTCCGGAATTTATTAGTTTTATTTTCCCGGTTTCCATTCTTACGGCAGTCCTGTTGACTTTTTCCTTGATGAGCAAAAGCAATGAAATCATCGCCGTTCAGGTGAGTGGCATCGGTTTACACAGATTAACACTACCGGCATTTGTACTGGGAATCATTGTTTCGCTTTTTGCCTTTTTTATCCAGGAAAATTTGACTCCCACCTATAACAAAAAAGCCGTGGAAACATTAAATGTGATTCGCAATATTACCCGACAGACTGACATTGAATTGAGAAAAAACTGGATCATTGCCAGTAACAATGAATTTTTTCATTATAAATATTATAACCGACGAAATAACAAATTTATCAGTTTCAATGTGATTCGTTTTAATGATGATTTTGAGTTAGAGAGAAGAATTTTTGCCGGAAGCGCTGCCTGGTCCGGTGAGAAAGAGTTACATCTCAAGAATGGGTTTGAGCGTGCCTTTAAGGAAAACATGCCGGTGGATTTTGTTACCTTTGATAGCAAGAAAATTGGTGTGAAAGATGGTCGGTCAATTTTTACCAAAAAGATTTCCTTTTCCGAATTCATGAATATTTCAGAACTGAAAAGATATATAAATTATCTGGTCCGGAATAAGTCAGATCCCACCAGATACCGGGCAAAGTTGTATTACAAATATGCATTCCCTTTTTCAAGTTTGGTAATGGTGTTTATAGCCATCCCCTTTTCCTTTATGATGGGAAATAAGGGAACCCTGTATGGTATTGGAATTGCTGTGGGTATTTCCATGATTTTCTGGGGAGCCATCGGTATGTTCAGCGCCCTAGGATCCAGTGCCATTCTTCCCCCGCTTTTATCTGCTTTTGCACCATTACTCCTGTTCGGAGCCGTATCGTTCTACCTTTTTATCAATATAAAAACCTGACCGGGTACCATAAGATTGAAAAAACAATCCGGATTGCGGTACAATTAGGATAGGACTCTATTTATTGGACAAATTTGGCTCAGTATTGGATAATGGTGATGAGGTGATATGAAAAGAAAATGATTGGAAAGACAATATCACAAATCAGCCCCAAGCTCACAGCCTCAAGTACCCAGCAAAAATACAAAACTTAAAATATGATCGGACAAACGATTTCTCACTACAAGATTCTCGAGGAGATAGGATCAGGAGGGATGGGAATTGTCTATAAAGCTTTGGATACCAAGCTGGACCGGACAGTAGCCCTCAAGTTTTTACCACCCCACCTCAGTATCAACAAAGAAGAAAAGAAACGCTTTATCCACGAGGCCAAAGCAGCCGCTTCTCTGGACCATCCAAATATCTGTGCAGTTTATGAAATTGACGAGACCGAAGAAGGCCAGATGTTCATCGCCATGGCTTTTTATGAAGGGAAAACATTAAATGAGAAAATATCAGGTGTAGGGGCGAATGGCGGTTCGCCCTTGCCTTTAAATGATGCCATGAATATCACCATCCAGATCGCTGAGGGCCTCAATAAAGCCCATCAAAAAGATATCGTGCACCGGGACATCAAATCAGCCAATATCATTGTGACCAATGATGGCACCGCAAAAATTCTCGATTTTGGATTGGCAAAGTTAAGAGGAGCTACCAAACTCACCAAAGAGGGCACCACTTTGGGCACGATAGCCTACATGTCACCCGAGCAAGCATCAGGAGACAAAATCGATCACCGTTCCGACATCTGGTCCCTGGGAGTACTTCTTTACGAAATGGTTACCGGTCAGATGCCTTTTAAAGGAGAATACGAGCAGGCCATCATGTATGCCATCATGAATGAAGAGCCGGAGCCGATAACCGGATTGCGGACCGGAGTACCGCAGGAACTGGAGAGAATCGTCAATAAAACATTGAACAGAGATATTTCTGCCAGATATCAGAATGTTGCCGATATGATAGTTGATTTGAAAAATTTAATAAAAAAATCGGAAAAAGCAACCATAAAGCCAAAAGCAGGTGTTGTGGTGAAAAAAAGAGGACTCCCTAAAAACCCATTCAAATGGATGGGTTTCATATTACTGGCTGCTCTTGTTGTGACCGGTTATCTGTTTTTAAAGGAAAAACAAAAACCTGAAAAAACAGTTGAACAGGAAAAATCTATTGCAGAAAATATCTTTGAATCAAAATGGAAAAACTCCATTGCGGTTTTGCCTTTCGCCAATATAAGTGCTGATAAAGAGCAGGAGTATTT
>DAOWKX010000035.1 GCA_030639705.1 Candidatus Aminicenantota bacterium | reverse complement strand
TATGGATGAAAATCTGGGTTTTGTGGTGGAGGAAAAGATTGATGGGGCATCGATTGTACTTTATTATAAAAAAGGCTTGTTGAATATCGCCCTCACCAGGGGGAACGGTATTACCGGCAATGATGTCACCGAAAACATCAGGACCATCCGCCATGTTCCTTTGATAATCGATCAGCCGCTCGATTTTGCCATACGGGGTGAGATTTATATCACAAAATCAAGTTTTCAGAAATACAATAATGAATTTGAAAACCGGTATTCCAATCCCAGAAACCTGGCCGCCGGGTCACTGCGCAACCTCAAATCCTCGGTTGTTTCAAATATTCCCCTGAATATGCTTGCTTATGAAGGGTATTTCCCGACTCTCCGGGAAAAAGAATTTCACCTGGATAGCCATATTTTGATTCTTTCACATATCATGAATCTTGGATTTAGAATCAACAGTCATTTGGGTTTTTTTTCAGATAAAAAAGACAGATTTGCATCCTTGAAAGAGCAATTTTCTGATATCACCACCGGAGGCATTTCTGATTTGGCAGATTATGTAAAAGAGCAAATCAAAAGGAGAGATCAGTTGAGTTACGAGATCGATGGTCTGGTGGTTAAGCTGAATGAAATTCCTTTTCGAGAAAAAATGGGTCATACCTCTCATCATCCCCGGTGGTCAATTGCCTTTAAATTTAATTCACCCATTGGCCATACAGTGCTAAAGGATATTCAGGTTCAGATTGGAAGGAACGGGCGGGTAACCCCTGTGGCCCTTCTTTCACCGGTTCGGATAGGTGGGAGTGTTGTCTCCAGAGCCACACTTCATAATCAGGAATACATTGATATGTTGGAACTGGGATTCGGCGATACCGTCAGCATATCAAGACGGGGAGATGTGATTCCTGCGGTTGAAGAGGTCATTGAAAAGAATCTTGACAATCCCTCAACCTATAAATTGGTCGAATATTGCCCTTATTGTCAATCAAAACTGATTAAAGTTGGCTCTCACCATTTTTGTCCCAACAAAAAATGTCCGGAAAGAAAAAAACGTTCGATTATATATTTTGCTTCCAAAGATCAAATGGATATCGAAAGTCTGGGTGAAAAAACCATTGGTTTGTTATTCCAGAAGGGATTTGTCAGGAGTATACCTGATCTTTATAGCTTTGATTATGATCTTTTGCTGACAGAAGAAGGATTCAAGGAAAAGAAGATTAAAAATTTCAAACGAAGCATGGAAATAAGTAAGAAAAAACCTTTTCGAACTGTCTTATCCGCCCTTGGATTTGAAGGTCTCGGTATAAATACGGTTTCGGAGTTAATTAAAAGCGGTTATGATTCAATTGATAAAATTATCCAGGATGCTGCCCGGAAGAAAGCTGAAAGCTTTTCATCGATAGAGGGATTTGGAGAGATCACTGCTCAATTATTGATTGACCATTTTACCGATAGACATAAACTTAAAATGATCGAAGAATTAAAAGAATTTGGGCTGAATTTCAGTGAGAAACCACAGCCTATCGATGAATCTTCACTGGATTTTAACAATCAGGTCTGGGTGATAACCGGATCGTTTGAAAAATTTGTTCCCCGGTCAAAGGCTGCCCAAGAGATCGAAAAAAGAGGTGGCACCGTGAGCCATTCAATCTCGGGTAGAACAACTCATTTACTATGCGGTTCCTCCCCGGGGTCAAAGTTGAAAAAGGCAAAAGAATTGGGGGTCAAGATAGTGGAAGAGAGGGCATTTGTTGAAATATTAAACGCCTAAAAGGTATCTTGGTTTTGCTTTTTATCCCGGTTTTGATACCGTTTCATATAATCTTCCGTGACCTTTATTTTATCCAAGTAAAGATATTCTGCGTATTTCTTCACGTAGGCCTTCAGGTATCCCGGAGGTGGCAGGGAATCATATATTTCCAGTTCAATATTTTTCAGGTGCTTGTGTGGGATTCCTGTGGCCAGTGCTGCATCCTCCAGTTCGATACCCATGACTTCTCTTATCAATTTCAGGGCTTTTCCACTGAAGACCTCAAATTCTGGGATTCTTTTTTGCGAAGTCGGGTCTTTTTTTCTATCAAGTCTGACCCTGGTTTCAACGGAATAATACTTCTTTAATTCAGTATATGCATCTTTCAACTGAATTAAAATCTCTTTGCGCTTATCTGCAAATATTGTATCCATTAATGATGTGAGGGCTGAGGATTTATTGGAATACAACTCTGTGAGATGTAAATATGAATTTCTCACTTCCGAAAAAGATGAATTGGGGGTGATTTCCAGGATTTCAAAATATTGAAGATATTCTTTATCAGACATTTTTTATCCTGTCGATTTTCATTTGGCTGCTTTTCTTTATATTTTCTGCAATGCTGATGATTTCCTGTTCTATCCGCGGTGAGATGGTAAATTTTTTTGACGGTACCAAACTGAAATTTTTCCATAATTGATTATCATATTCCAAATAGCCAGAATAAAAGGTTTCAACACTGAGGTATTTTGTGCAGATACTCCTCACTGAAAATCCTTCCATAATATCATTGGCTTTCCTGACTTTATTTACAATGAGATGGATCTGTAAAAGGGATAGCTTTTTTTCACTGGAATCGTTCATCTGTTCTGAAATTTTACCCAGATGCCGGACCACATCTCCTGAGGTTTTTATTTGATATTGGGTTCTTTTGTTCCATAGATCCCAGACTGTGTTTTTTAATTGCTGGGTGGGTAATAAACCGCTTAATCTCCTAAAATAAGTGTTTCTGATGAAATGAAAGAGATTATCAATGGAGAGAATTTCCAGATCTGTCACCACGATTTTTCTGTCGGCTTCCAGAAAAAAGTCAAGGGTCGAAATACCTGAGCCGCTTCCCAGGTCCATTAAAATATAATTGACGTCCATTTTTTTCAGGTCATTGAAAAATCTCATTTTTTGTTTGTACTTGATGCCCGGGAAAGAAATTCCGTTTTGATTTCCTGGAATAACCCTCAGGTTTTTTATTTTTGTTTCTTGTATCAAATTTTCAAGATTTTCATTATCCTGGAAAAAATCCAGAATTGATTTTTCTGTGTTTTGAAAATTAATAAAATAGTGAATATTTGGAGAATCGAAATTTGCATCTATCAGGATGACCCGTTTCCCATAGGATGCCAGAAAAATGGCCAGTCGACTTATAATAAACGTTTTTCCTGTTCCCCCTTTACCTCCGCCAATGGCCCAGATCTGAGGTATTTTTTCTGCTGTTCTTTTTTTGGTCATTTTTTGAAACCGGTTATGATTATTGCAGGATATTAGTATACCATTTTTAAAGTTAAATTACTCGGATCAATTTTTCTGGGTTGATCTTCGGTTTATTTTAATTCGATCTTTAAAAGTGTGTAATAGTGCCGATAATCATTGGTTCTGATTTTAATAAAAGTGGTGGTTTTTTGCTTACGGGTGGGCTTGAAAATAATTTTTACTTCTGCCTGTTGACTGGGTTTGATTATGGAACTGGAAAAAATCGGGATGATTTCAGGAATATGGGATAATTCTTTAATTTCCAGGTCAATATTGCCTGTATTTCTTATATAAATTTTTTTCGAGTATTGTTTTTTTATGGAAACAGTTTTAAAGGTTATTTTGCTGGGTTTGATTTCAATCCGGGCAAAGTTTTTCAAAGTCACTTTTCCAACGATTTTTAGTCGGATATAAGAATTATCAGGATCATTACTGGCTACAGCAATGCTTTTATATACTTTTTTTCCGCCATACCCTCTGGATAAAAATTTAACCGGGATCATTCCTTCTTCACCCGGTTTATACCTTCTTTTTTTCAGTTGGGTTACAGTACATCCACAGGAAGGACGGATGCTTTTGATGACCAGCAAGCTATCACCGGTATTTTTAAATTTAAACACAAGGTCGGCCGATTGTCCTTCATCAATTTCTCCGAAACTGACTTCCTTTTTTTCAAATCTTATTTCTGCTTTTGCGATCAGGAGACCGGAAAATATAAAGAAAACCACTAATATTCCTACTATTTGTTTCATTTTTCCTCCAATTTTTTCACTTTTTTTTCCAGTAATTTAATTCTCTCGACATAGTTTTCAAGATTTCTGATTAAGACTTGATCCTTTCTCCATTTTCTTATTTCCTGGTGAGGGTACCCGGCAATGATGCACTTTTGCTTAATGTGTCCGGTTACACCAGTTTTCCCCGCGATCATCACCCCGTTAGCTATTTTTAGATGATCTCCAATTCCCACCTGGCCTCCCATTAAGACGTCTTCTCCGATTTCTGTTGATCCGGAAATCCCGGTTTGGGCAGAGAGTCTGGATGATTTGCCGATGGTGACATTGTGGCCAATCTGAATCAGGTTGTCGGTTTTCACATAATCCTTTAATTCTGTTTTCTCAATGGTGGATTTATCAATGCAGGTATTGGCTCCGATTTCGCAATGGTTTCCAATGATGACACGGCCCTTTTGGGGGATTTTTGTGATATTTCCTTGCGAATCCAGGGTGAATCCAAACCCGTCAGATCCGAGAATAGCGCCGGATTGAATGATAACATGGTTACCGATTTCCACATCCTCTCGAATGACGACATTTGAATAAATAATACAATGGCTTCCGATTTTTACATTTCTGTAGATGATAACTCCGGCGTGAATTTCGGTATGGTCATCGATACTGGAATTATCTCCGATGGTTGAAAACGCGCCGACCGAAATATTTTTACCCAGAATGGCAGTTGATGATATATAAGTATTTTTATCAATTCCTTCATTGAATCTTTTATGCGGGAAAAAGTAATTTAACAATTTGGCAAAGGCCATATAAGGTTGGTCCACAAATATCAAGTTGGGGTAGTTGATACGGCTCTCCTTTTTTACGATCAGTGCACCCGCTTTCACAGATTTCAGGTCAATCGTCTCCTTCATAGTGAAAGCGATCTCATTGTTGGCTGCATTTTTTAAAGAATTAATGGATGTGATTGTGTCTTCAGGATTTCCCTTTAATTCTCCATTGATTATTTCAGCTATTCTTTTTAGTTTTATCATTTCTCTCCCTGTCAAAAACATGGGTTAGTTTTGCCCCATATAACATGATGGACATTGAAATTTCCATCCAGAAACCAAAGAGAATGATGGCAATCAGCGGTCCTTTGATTTGCCATACAAAGGAAATATTAACCAGATAATATGTATAGGCCCTTTTAATAAGCTCCCACAAAATTGTAGAAATGATGGCTGCGATGAAGGCCCCCTTCATATATACTTTTTTTTCAGGTATCCATTTGTATAGAATAAAGAAGTACAAAAAGGTGATGAAAAAGGGGGCAACATATTTCAGAAAAAAGGTGTTTAAAAAGTCAATGAAACCAGGATGAATATGGGTGGCAATGAATTGATTTTGATTAAAAAGTGTGGTGATGGTGGAGATAAATCCTGAAAAAAGAAAGGAGATAATAAGCAGGGATCCAATAATAAAAAGCAAACTCACCTCGCTGATCCGTCTGGTCAGGAATCCTTTCTCTGATTTTTTATCCTTCAGTTTAATATTAAACATTTCATTAACAAACTGAACCACCTTTTTTATGATGAGAAAGGCCAGGAATAGAAAGATAAGAATTCCGATTATTCCCACTTCTCTGAGTTTAGATGAGACATCCTGGGCTTTTTTTAATAACTCCGGTGAAATCTTGGAAAAAAAATCAGGAGAGAAGGGATACATGCCTTCAATTGCCATGTTTGGGTCACCTAAATATTTGGTGAATAAGAAGGTAAAAAAAGTGAATAGGAAAAGGGAGGAGAATATGGAATAGTAGGCAAGTATACTTGATTTATCCAGGCCATCTTCTTGAAAAAATTCTTTTAGTGCAACCCATGCGTTTCTGAAAATGTTGAATTCTTTTATTTTCATGACCCCAAACTTTTTTTTACTGTGATTATACTGCCTTATTGCACGGCCACCGAAAAAGTGAGAAGATGTATTATTGCTCTAATTGATTAATATGAGTAGTTACCCCATTTCACAAAGAATATGATCAGGTCAATTAAAAGTACGTATATGACCAGTGATTCGATAAGGGCAAGTCCAATAATCAAAATTGTCCTGATTGAATCTGCGGCAGCGGGATTTCTTCCGATATTATCTGCAGCCGTTCGGATGGCTTTGGATTGGGCAAAAGCCGCAAGTATTGCCGTGCAGGCAAGGGAAACACCACCGATAATGATTGACCATAAAAATAAAGGTGTTGCATCCTTTACCTTGGTAAGTTCATTGTCTGCAGCTGAAAGTGAGAGTGAAAAAGCAACCAGCACAAAAATAAAGAGTAGAAGTTTTATTTTCATTTTATTTCCTCCTATGGACTAATGTTCAGAAGCCATGGCACCAGAAAGATAAATGGCTGATAGCATGACAAAAATAAATGCTTGTAAAAGGGATGTAAATATAGCAAATGCCATCATTGGTAAAGGGGCAATATAAGGAATCAATGAGGCAATAATGATGATGACCAGATCCTCACCGAAGATGTTTCCGAAGAGCCTCATAGAAAGCGATAGAGGTCTTGAGAAATGAGAGATGAATTCAATCGGGAAGAAAAGCCAGGCCAGCCACCAGGCAGGGCCTGCGAATTTTTTAAGATAACCCAGCAGTCCATGTTTTTTTACTCCCTGGAAATGATAATATATAAATATAAAAAACGCGCATCCCACCGTGACGTTTAGATTGGCAGTGGGAGAGGCCATTTCGGGAATCAGGCCGATAAGATTTGCACTGGCGATAAAAATTCCCAGTGTTGCCAGGGCAGGTAAAAATTTTCTTCCCTCTGTGCCAATGACATCGTCAATTAAAGACTGAAACCCTTTATAAAGCATTTCCAGTACATTTTGCATTTTGTCGGGGAAAATTTTTAAATTTTTAACCGTTAGTCTGAAAAAAAATAAAATGATAAGGGTAACAATAATGGCCATAATCAAATGGGCAGGAATTATCTCTTTTCCCGATTCAATGGTTATTCCGGTTTTTGATAAGAGCCACACCAAAAATTTGTTGATGGATTCGACGATAAAAAGTTTATGTTCTCCCATTTGATAAGTTCCTGTATATCTGGTAGGCACCTTCAATCATGGTAGCTATTACTATGGTTGAAAGGCCGAGGATGTAAAATAGAATCGCGGCCTCAGAGATTTTTGACAAAGGGTAAAAAAGTGCGGTTATGAAAGTAATTTTTAAGAAAATATAGATGATGAATGAAGCCCTGCCTTTTTTCTTCTTTATATATCTGTCTACCAGTTTTATCATAATCAAAAAGCTCGAGATCCCGATTAGAGTTGCCAGTATAGTGATTATACAATATATTGGACTTTTTGTAAAAGTATAAATCAAGACAATTATGATAAGTTGTGAGCTAAGTGATATTTTTAAAATCCGGTTGATTATTTTTTGATTATTTTCCTTTCCCATTTTGTTTTGTAACTTTAATTAGATTTACAAATCCGGCAGCCACTCCATACAGCGTGAAGATTATTAATAAATAAGGGGATGTTTTAAAAAGTTTATCCAGCAGGTATCCGATGACAAATCCCACGACGATTGAGGTGGGAAACATTAAACCCACTGTTGAATAAGCTGCCCATTTTTTCTTTTCTTCAGAGTTCTTACCTTTCATATCATTTTGAAGATTATTAAAACTCATCCTCCTCGTCTTTTATATTATATCCATTATAGTTTTCATCTGTATTTTCATCGCCAAAATTGTCATCATCATAATAATCCATGGAGTCAGAGTTTTCCTCACCGAATTCATTTTTTCGTATTGCCAGGCTTTTTGAGAATTCTTCTTCATCTTCAAAATGTCTGATATAATTGGAATCCAGTTCGCTGTAGTAGAGTTCAATGAAATCTTCATCTACTTGACAGAACACTGACATATGTTCGAAAGTATCAAGATCACCGATAATTTCTACAATTTTTGTTGCTGATTCTTTTATGGCATCAAGTATTTTCCAGGAAATGACTTCCAATTGTTCCATAAACAAACTCCTCTCTATAAAAAGTCATTTACTATTTATAAATATATACATCAATTTGTCAAGACCTTTTTTTTATTTTTTTATATAATCAGCTGTTCTGCTGTTTGGGGATTTCATCAGACCCACAATATCTCCCTGAAAGATCGAATAACCGCCTTTATCTCCACCTTCCGGCCCCAATTCAATGAGATAATCCGAATAAACGATCAGCTTTGGGTTATGATCGGCCGCAACAATCGTATTTTTGTTTTCTAAAATTTTATCAATTAATTTTTTCAGCATTTCGACATCGTAATCATGAAGTCCGAAGGTGGGCTCGTCGATCAAAAAAAGAGCCCCCTCTTTTCTTATGGTAAGAAATTTTATTAATTTGAGTCTATGCAATTCCCCCTGTGATAGTGTTGTTAAACGTTGTCCCAATCTTAAATATCCCATTCCATTTGTTTTAATGCCAAGCAATACTTCACTGATTTTGGGGATCTTGTCTCCGATATACTGGATAAATGCGTCGATACTGAGATTGAGAATATCGAATATGCTATTATCCTTATATTTGATGCTTAGCACCTCCTGTTTAAAACCTTTTCCCCTGCATTGATTACAGGTGATTTTCACCGGGGGAAGAAATTGCATATCGATTTTGGTGAATCCCCTTCCTTTACATTCCTCGCATCTTCCCAGAGGTGAATTAAAGGAAAAGTGACCTGGAAGGTATTGATGGAGTTTGCTCTCTTTCAATTGTGCAAAAAATTCTCTTATCGGTGTAAAAATTTCGAAAAATCCGATTACAGTGGTGTTGCTTCGGGCATGGCTTATTCCGGGATCGATGAATATTAAGTCTTTCAGGGTTTTTTTATTTTTCAAAAAAATTTCATTGTATAGCAAGGTGGTTTTCCCGGAACCGCTAACTCCTGCGATTATCGTGAATAGATTTTTAGGGATTTTGAAGTTAAACCCTTTTAGGTTGTGGGAATTGGCGTTTTCAAAAACATACCATTTCCGTGGAGGTATTTTTGGTTTTTTCATTTGAATTGGGTGTTTAAAATATGACTGGGTCAGGGTTTTTTGCTGAGAAAAAAAATCATTTTTTTTCCCCTGAAACACAACATTTCCACCTCTTTCTCCTGAAAAAGGTCCTAATTCCAGTATGTAATCCGAATGATAAATGATGTCCCGGTTATGCTCGATGATTAAAATCGTATTTCCATTCTTTTTCAAGTGGACCAGATACTTTATTATTTTTTGATAATCATGGGGATGAAGATCGGCTGAAGGTTGGTCAATGATGAGAAGCGAGTCGGAGAGAACCGAACCCAGTATAAATGCAAGGTTAATTCGTTGAAATTCTCCTCTGGATAAGGTAAAGGTATGCCGGTTTAATTGAATGTAGGAAAGCCCGCTATCCAAAAGGTATTTAAGCCTGGATTTGATTTCATTAAATACATCCAATGATATACTATTTTTATATTTTTTTAAATCTATTTTTTCAAAAAAGTGGTATGCCTGTTCGATTGTGAATGAGAGAAGTTCCGCGATATTTTTGCTCTTGAATCGATAGGATAGGGCTGTTTTGTTTAGCCGGCTTCCTTCACACTGGGGGCATTTTTTATAGGATGTATATCTGCTCAGAAAAACCCGGGCCTGAACTTTATAGCGCTTCCTTTTAATATAATCAAAAAAGCCAGTGATTCCTTCGAAAGTGTTGTCTCCCTGCATTAAAAAATCGATTTCCTGTTTATCCAAATATTGAATGGGTTTATAAATGTCGATTCCCTTTTCCTTGGCCTTTTCGACTATGTAGTTGTGATACCCTGTGGTGGCCTTTGAAGTGAATGGTAGCATACCACCCTGGGAGATGGACAGCGTTCTATTAAAAATTAATTCTTGGTCCAGTTTTTGAATATCACCGAATCCTTTACAGACGGGGCAGGCACCGCGGGGAGAATTGAAAGAAAAAAGATTCTCATTCGGCGGGCTGTAATGGGCATTGCATCGACGGCAAAAGAGATGAACCGGAAATATTATTCTTTCGTCTTTTCTATACAAAATGGCCTGATGTTTATTGAGTTCAATGGATTTGTCGATGGCTTCGAATAGTCTACTCTTGTTTTCAGGTTTGATTTCAATTTCATCGATCAGAACATCTATGGATTTGGATTTATGATTTTTATGTATTTTCTTCTTAATTCCTCTCTCGATAAAAAAATAGTATCCCCTGTTTATTAGAAATGATATTTCCCCCTGGTATTCAAAACAAATTGAATATTTCAGATTTTTCATTTTTAATATTTCTGAAAGTATTTCATCAACGGTGTAATATTTCACCCGATTTCCGCATTGGGGGCAGAAAAAATCAGCCACTTTCGAATATAATATTCTTAAATAATCGTATATATCAGAAGAGGTGGCAACAATAGAACGGGGGTTCTTGGCAGGTTTTTTATGCCTGAAGGCAATGGCTGGTGGCAGGCCTTCAATTTTTTCCACAGGAGGTTTCTCAATTTTATCAAGAAATTGCCGGATATAAGGGGATATGGATTCAATGTATCGCAGATACCCTTCAGCGTAGAGTGTTTTAAATGCCAGTGATGTTTTACCGGCTCCACTGACACCTACGATCGATGATATCTCGCCCCTGGGAATACGAACATCGATATTTTTAAGGTTGTTTGTCCGGGCACCCTTCACTTCAATATATTTGGTCATTGCTCCGTTTATATACTATTATAGATTGAAAAAGGAGTATAGCAAAGAATATAATTTCTACCAAATGATTATCAGATGGTGCCCATGCCCTCCATTTACGTTTCCTCACAACATCACCTTCCATTCTTAATTAATTATCTGAAAAAATCCGTTACGAAGGAATTATGCGAATATTATTGTTTGAAAAGTGGAAGAATCACTTTTAAAAGTGTGATTGACAATGCTTTTTAATTGGTTTACAATTCAAAAACGGATTTTAATCCAGGGATTCAATGTCGATGCCCCGTAAACCTAAGAACAATCCTGAAATATTTCTGGATAGGAATATTAATCTTCGAAAGGATTTTTCTCTCCCAACCCCTGAAGAATGGAGAGAGGAGGCGGAGAAAAGTTTGAAAGGTGGGAGTTTTGAGGAAAAGCTGATTTATAGAACCCATGATGGATTGGACCTCCAACCCGTATACAGTAAAGAAGATATTAAGGATTTGAAGCATATGGGCCATTTCCCGGGATTCAGTCCCTATGTCCGCGGAGCCAGAGTAGATGGGTACATCCAAAAACCCTGGGATATTTGCCAGAAGATCGACGCTGATAGTGTTGAAGAATTCAATCAGATCTTGATCCATGATCTGCATAAAGGACAGACAGCAATCAATCTGGTTCTGGATATTTCAACCCAGATGGGCCAGGATACCACGACCCTCCCGACCGAAAAATACCGCGGAAACGGGATTTCCATCTCCGTTCTTAGCGAGTTTTCCACTGCCCTGTCAGGACTGGATTTGAAAGAATATCCACTGTTTATAAATGCCGGTTATTCGGCCTTGCCCATGATCATGATGCTGGTGGCCGCCGAAAAACATAGAGGAGACAATCTGAAAGTGATTACCGGCAGTATAGAAGCAGATCCCCTGGGATTGATCGGTTTGAAAGGGAGATTGCCGGTTTCCTTGGAATCTGCCTTCGACCAAATGGGATGGGTCTTAAAATGGAGCAGGGAAAAGTTGCCGGAATTGAAAACCATCGGGGTTGATGTGTCTTCTTTTCATGATGCCGGTGCCACTGCAACTATGGAACTGGCTTTTGCCCTGGCCACCGGGGTTGAATATATCAATCAACTTCAGGAGCGAAATTTCTCTGTGGATAGTATTGCCAGGAGCATGCGGTTTACTTTTGGTGTGGGCCCGTTTTTTTTCATGGAAGTGGCAAAGTTGAGGGCGGCCAGGATGCTTTGGGTCAATGTGATTAAAGAATATGGCGGAATAGAAGAAGCCCAAAAAATGACCATTCACGCCAGAACTGCTTTTCAGAATCAGACCCGCTATGATACTCATCTAAATATGATACGAACAACAACCGAGGCATTTTCAGCGGTTTTGGGAGGTGTGGATAGTTTGCAGACCAATGCCTTTGATGAGTCATTTTCTATACCAGATGAATTTTCCCGACGGATTGCCCGTAATACCCAACTGATTCTATTCAATGAAACCCATCTCCATCAGCCCATTGATCCGGCAGGTGGATCCTATTATGTTGAAAGGCTTAGCTCAGAAATTGCCGGAGAAGCCTGGACGATTTTTCAAACAATTGAGAAGAATGGTGGTATGCTGCAATCACTGAAAACTGGATTTGTACAGAATCAGGTCTCGCGAATAAAAAAAATCAAACAGAAGGATGTGTCCTGCCTGAATACCAGGATTGTGGGAACCAATGTCTATGCCAATCACCAGGAAGAAAAAATTGATTTATCTGAATCAAATACGGAAAACAGGGCAATATACCAGCGGATTGAGAGGTTGAGAAAGTTTCGGAAATCGCGGGATAATCAAAAATGTGACTCCTGTCTGAAGCATTTATCTCTGGCAATCAGCACCGATGAGGCCAGAATTGTCTCGAGCGGTGCTGAGGCTTTTTTGAATGGGGCCACCATCGGAGAGGTATCCCCAGTCTTGAATGTCCCAAAAACAAAATCTATCCTGATACCAACAATTCAGATCGAACGTATGTCAGAATCATTTGAATTATTGAGATTTAAACTGGAAAAACATACCACAAAAACAGGAAACCGGCCGGCATTTTTTCTGGTTCCTTTTGGAGACCTATCCCGGTACCGATCCGGGGCTGATTTTTCAAAAAGCATTTTAGAGATAGTTGGATTTGATATTGTTTTTCCAGACGGATTCAACCTGGTCGAACAGGCGGTGGAATCAGCTGCCCATTCAGGGGCTCAGGCTGTGGTGGTTTGTCCCGATGATGTGGATTCAGAAATCGTTCTTGAATTTGTCACAGAATTAAAACAGAGAAAACCCGGAATGATAATGACCATGGCCGGGAATCCTGTAAAACATCGATCGAAACTGGAAGAGAATGGGATTGAGGCATTTATATATGCCGGAGTTGATGCCTATCAAATTTTAAAAAGCCTCATGATAAAACTCAGGATATTTGGAGAATGAAAAAGCCGGATTTTTCTGCAGTTGAACTGAAATTCGATCAACCGAATCGTTCCGGAGAGGAGTGGCAGCAGGCCGTTGAAAAAGAAACCCATCAATCAATCAAGAACTTAATCTGGTCCACCATGGAAGGCATTGAAGTAAAGCCTCTTTATCATGGTGGAGATATTAAATCATGCGAACATCTGGGGTATATGTCAGGAATTCCTCCATTTTTACAGGGACCCTATCCCACCATGTACCTCCAACGGCCATGGACAATCCGGCAGTATGCAGGTTTTTCCACTGCTCAAGAGAGTAACACTTTTTATAAAAGAAACCTGGCAGCCGGACAGATGGGGCTTTCTGTGGCCTTTGATCTGGCCACCCACCGTGGCTATGATTCGGATCATCCCCGAGTGGTTGGAGATGTGGGCAAGGCAGGGGTTGCGGTTGATTCTGTCGAGGATATGAAAATATTATTTTCAGGTATCCCGTTGGATAAGATGTCGGTATCAATGACCATGAATGGCGCAGTTTTGCCGGTTTTGGCGTTTTACATTGTCGCCGCACAGGAACAGCAGGTTAAGCCAGATCAATTAACCGGAACCATTCAAAATGATATTCTCAAGGAGTATATGGTTCGTAACACATATATATATCCACCAAAAGAATCCATGAGAATTATCGCTGATATTTTTAAATATACCTCAAAATTTATGCCAAGATTTAACAGTATCAGTGTATCCGGTTACCATATGCAGGAGGCCGGTGCAACCGCTGATTTAGAGATGGCCTATACGCTCTCAGACGGTCTTGAATATGTAAGAGTCGGTGTTCAGGCTGGATTAGATATTGATGATTTTGCACCCAGAATTTCATTTTTCTGGGGAATCGGCATGAATTATTTCATGGAGATCGCCAAGATGAGAGCGGCAAGGGTATTATGGGCCAAGCTAATCAAGCAATTTAATCCCAGTAATCCAAAATCAATGGCGCTGAGAACCCATTGTCAAACATCTGGATGGAGTTTAACCGAACAGGATCCCTATAATAATGTGATACGAACCTGTATGGAAGCCATGGCTGCGGTTCTGGGACATACTCAGTCATTACATACCAACTCACTGGATGAAGCCATTGCTTTGCCCACTGATTTTTCTGCCCGGATTGCCAGGAACACCCAGTTATTTTTACAGGAAGAGACCCATCTCTGTCGGGTGATTGATCCCTGGGCAGGTTCCTACTATCTTGAATCATTAACCGCTGAGTTAATCAAAAAAGGCTGGCAACATATTTTGGAAATTGAATCCTATGGCGGTATGACCAGAGCCATTGAAGCAGGAATACCGAAAATGAGAATAGAAGAGGCTGCAGCTCGCTGTCAGGCCAGGATTGATTCGGGTCAGGAAACGATTGTGGGCTTAAATAATTTTTGTCCGGATCAAGAACAGCCTATTGATATTCTGGAGGTGGATAATACAATTGTTCGCTTATCTCAGATAAAAAGAATCAAGGAAATTAAGGCAAAGCGAAATAAAAATGACCTGAAAACTGCTCTGGATGCTCTCACCAGGTGCATGGAATCCGGAAAGGGAAATCTTCTTGAGCTGGCAATAAAAGCGGCCCGGGCCCGGGCTACTCTGGGAGAGATTTCAGATGCCATTGAAAAGATATGCGGTCGTTTCAAACCCCAGATTAAAATCATATCCGGTGTTTACCGCAGTGAATATGCTCAGGGTGATGATCCGGACATGAATGAGGTTCGCCGGGTTACAGATGAATTTGCCGAAAAAGAAGGGCGTCGGCCCCGTATTTTGATTGCCAAGATGGGCCAGGACGGGCATGACCGCGGTGCTAAAGTGGTGGCCACTGCTTATGCGGATATGGGTTTTGATGTGGATATTGGTCCTCTTTTTCAGACACCAGCTGAGACGGCCCGGCAGGCGGTTGAAAATGATGTTCATGTGGTGGGGATTAGTTCGCTGGCGGGCGGACATAAGACATTGCTTCCCCAGCTGGTTGATGAATTAAAAATGCAGGGTCGTGAGGATATTGTTTTGGTGTGTGGCGGGGTTGTTCCGGCTCAGGATTATGATTTTCTTTTTAAAAAAGGTTTATCTGCCATATTCGGGCCCGGAACAAAGATACCCTATACTGCCAAAAAAATCATGGGCGTGGTCAGCCAGCGCTTTTTATAAACAATTAATCCAATTCCCTTCTAAGGCTCGATTCGAAGAAAAATTCTTCCCGTATGCCTTTTCTCATGAAATGATATTGAGTCGGTTTTAAAATGTTATTTCATTTTGTTTATGATGATTTTGAAAGTGGAATTTACAATAATATTGGATTTGGTTATAATGCCGTTGATGAGTGAGAGCAGAAAGAGAGAAGATTTATCGGTAGATGATTATGTCAGGGGGGTGCGTTCCGATAGCCGTACCATTCTGGCCAGAACCATTACCCTGATAGAAAGCAATTCACCGGAGCATTATAAAAAGGCCCAGTCTGTGTTAAAAATGTTATATCCTTATTCGGGAAATTCGCTTCGGGTAGGAATCACCGGTATGCCGGGCTCTGGGAAAAGTACTCTCATCGAAACCCTGGGCTGCGATTTAATTGAACAGGGATTCAAGGTGGCTGTTTTAACAGTTGATCCCAGCAGTGTGTTGACCAGAGGCAGTATCCTGGGAGATAAGACGAGAATGGAAAAACTATCCCGCCGGAAAGGCTGTTTTATAAGGCCTTCTCCATCCGGGGGAACACTGGGTGGGGTGACCCGAAAGAGCCGGGAAACCATCCTGGTGTGTGAGGCGGCCGGATTTGATATCATACTCATCGAAACCGTTGGGGTGGGTCAAAATGAAATAACCGTTCGTTCCATGGTGGATTTTTTTTTGTTGCTCTTGATCCCCGGAGCAGGAGATGAGTTACAGGGGATAAAAAGAGGTGTCATGGAGATTGCTGATGCACTGCTCATTAACAAAGCCGAGGGTGACCATAAACAAAGAGCACTTCAGACCAAACATGAATATGAGCTTGCGTTAAAACATCTGGCCCCGGCAACCAGAGGCTGGAATACCCCGGTTTATACATGCTCCGCACAGACCGGAGAGGGTGTATCAAACATCTGGGATGCCATAAATCGGTTTCAACAAATTACCCGAAAAAATGGTATGTTTGATGAACGAAGAAAAAATCAGAATCTTGACTGGGTGTTTGCTCTGATCGATCATTATTTAAAAGATAACTTTTTCAGTCATGAAGAGGTTCAGAAGGCATTAGCCAAAATCAAAGAAGACGTACTGAGTGATTCCATTCTTCCCACTGCTGCAGCAGACCAGCTGTTGAATTTATTTTTTCATCAGAAAAAGTGAAACAATTCTTTGTTAGAGTCCCCGGAGCCATTCGGGTCTTATCCCGACTTCCCGGGGCGATTGAATGGCGTTTTTAATTTTATCTAAAAATTGTTCTTTATCCCGCGATAAAGTCCCTTTTAAGGTGAGGTAATTGGACGCATGATCGCTGCGAAAGATAGTTCGCTCCAATTCTGTATGGGAAAGAAAAAGTTTCATTTCATTCAGGGTATCCTCTATGGTCATGGGAATGTAGGTTCCGGCAAACCTCTTTTTATAATGACTTATTCCCTGAGGAAACATCAGTACCAGCGTGGATAGATAGTCGGGCTTGGTTAAGTTAACAATTTTAGCAGAATTGATGGCATGTTGCTCCAGGTATTTTTTACCGCCCAGTCCGGTTAAAATCATGACTGAGGTTTTGATGCCGGCCTCTTTGGCTTTCCGTAATCCATTAACGGTTGACTCCGAGGTTTCCCCTTTGTTCACCAGTTTTAAAAGCTCATCATCACCGGATTCGATTCCCACATAAATTAATTTCAACCCATTTTTTTTTAATTGAACCAGCTCTTTAATTGATTTTAATAGAATATCCTGGGGCAGGGCATATGATGAGATTCTGGTCACCTCAGGGAATGCCTGATTGATCAAATTGAGAATATTTTGCAGTCTTTTAAATGAAAGAACCATGGCATTCCCGTCAGCCAAAAAAATCTTACCAGCATGAGGAAAAACAGCAGCTGTTTTGGTGATTTCTTCCCGGATTACTTTTTCATTTTTTACCTTAAAGGGTTTGTCGGGATACATTTCACAGAATGCGCACCGGTTCCAGGAGCATCCGAGAGTGACCTGAAATATCAGGGATCTGGCTTCACTGGGAGGTCTGAATAAGGGCATATCATACTGAAGCGGATAAGTATCCATTTTTATATTATCGTAATTATACAAAAAACAAGTCCCGTAGTCCGGGTCTATTTTTTAAGGTTGTAAAATGTTTTGATGCCGCTGTATAAGGCGGTCGAGCCCAGTTCCTCTTCGATTCGGAGCAAGCGATTGTACTTGGCCACCCGCTCACTTCTGGATACCGATCCGGTTTTTATCTGGCCGGTGGATAATCCAACTGCCAGATCTGCAATGAAGGTGTCTTCAGTCTCTCCGGATCGATGGGATACAATGGTGGTGAAATTGTTTTTCTGGGCCATTTTTATGGTTTCAATGGTTTCGGTGACGGTTCCGATTTGATTCAGTTTGATGAGTATTGAATTGGTAATACCCCGATTGATTCCCTTTTGGAGTCTTTGCATGTTGGTGACAAAAAGGTCATCCCCCACCAGCTGTACTTTTTGACCCAGCTTCCGGGTAAGAATTTCCCATCCATCCCAGTCATCTTCTGCCAGGCCGTCTTCAATTGAAATGATCGGGAATTGATCCACCAGTTTTTGATAATAGTCCACCATCTGGGAAGAATTTAAAATCTGACCGCTGGATTTTTTAAAAACATACTTATCTCCGTTAAAAAATTCCGATGCAGCCGAATCAATGGCCAAAAATATATCTTTACCCGGTGCATATCCTGATTCTTTTATGGCCTTTACAATGATTTGAAGAGCTTCTTCATTGGAATTCAAGTTTGGGGCGAATCCACCCTCATCTCCCACTGAGGTCGTGTGACCGCTTTTTTTTAATACGCCTTTTAAAGTATGGAATATTTCTACACTCATCCTCAGAGATTCACTGAAATTAGGGGCGCTAACCGGCATGATCATAAATTCCTGAATATCAATGCTGTTGTCTGCATGGGAGCCTCCGTTTACGATATTGAGCATGGGAACCGGCAATTCACAGGAATTCACACCGCCGATGTACTGGTAAAGAGGTAAGTCAAAATACTCGGCTGCGGCTTTGGTTACGGCCATTGAAACGGCCAGGATTGCATTTGCACCCAAGTTACGCTTGTCTGTGGTTCCATCCAGTTGACAAAGAATGTGATCGATTTTTGTTTGAGGCAGAACACTTTTTCCTTCTAAAGCAGGGAAAATAATCTGGTTGATATTCTGGATTGCTTTTTGAACACCTTTTCCAAAATATCTTTTCTTATCCCCGTCTCTGAGTTCAAGGGCCTCGTGGGTTCCTGTTGATGCGCCGGAGGGAACCGCAGCAGTAGCCCGGATACCGCATTCAAGAAGGATATCCACTTCAACTGTGGGGTTTCCTCTGGAGTCGAGTATTTCTCTCCCCTTTATTTGGGATATATTCATTTTTAGGTTAAGTGGTGTAAACTAGATCAGTTAACTGCCTTTTTTTTTGGAGGAGGACTTTACAGCCTGGCCGGTTTCCTTTTTTATATTTTCTTTGGCCCCATCCATAAATGCTTTAATCTGAGTGAGCGCTTTATCAGAAGCCTCTTTTACTGATTGAATGGCTTTTTGGGTTTCTTTGCCGATTTTTTCGTAATTTTCTTTAACTTCATCTGAGACTTTGTCAGTCATCTCTTTGATTTTTTTTCTGGTTTCTTCACCGGACTGAGGTGCAAATAACAATGCAAGGCCTGCACCAATTGCTGCACCGGTTAAAAAAGTAATAAAAGTTCCCAGGGCGGAATGACGTTCATCTGACATTTATCGTTTACCTCCTTTATATTTTTTTACCACACCCCAGCCGAATTTCATTGCCGGTAATAAAGCAAAGATTCCGGCTGAATGCCTTAATACATTTTTATTGAGAAACTTTAAAGATTTTGAGACACTTTCTACTGTTTCTTTCGAAGAATCCAGGATGGAGTCCACTTTTTCAATATCCTGGTTTACCTTTTCACTCACATCTTTTAATTTCAAGACCAGATCCCGGGCTTCGCCGGATGTTTTTTGTAGATCTCTGAGAAGAAATTTCAATTCATTTATGGCCGGGACCAAACTAAAAATGAGTAATAAAAATCCCACAGATAATATGATAGCGACGATGATAATAACCACCAGAACAGTTGTGTTCATTTTTTCTCCCTTGAGATATTATAATATACTCGGTGTTATGTCAACAAATAATGTTTACTTTTTTAATTTTTCAAAGAGATTCTCAAGGGCTTTTAGATTTTCAAGAGAGAGGATTAAGTGAATCTTTTTTTTTTCGAAAAACAATGAATGTTTGATTTGCATATTGGGAGATAATTTTAATTTTTTGATTTCTGTTTTCCATTTTTTTTCAGCTTTCTGGAATTCAGGGAACCGGAACGACCACATTCCCTTTAAGATTTTCTGCTGGGGGTTTTCAGACGATATCAAGGTTTGCAGGTTAATTTTTTTCAAAATTGCTTCGACAGATGTTTTATCGCGAAACATCATCTCTTCCATCAAATCAATTATTTGCAGCTGGTAAGTCCTGGAAAAGTGAACACCATCAAATAGCTGGATCAAGGAATCCCTATCTTTTTTTTTAAAAGAACAGATTCGAACCGCGGTCTTTAAGTGGATTTTATCATCCATTAATATTTTCTTGAACTCATGTCCGGTAAGTATATCCAATCTGTCCAGTAGTTCTCTATTGATGGTCAGATTGATATTGGTTTTTTCATGGATTTCCCGGGGACTGGACAGGCCCAGGACTTTTTTTAGAAAGCTTAATTTTTCATATAAATTGAGCCCAAAAAATTTTTCTTTTAGATTGAAATTTAAAAACAGACCCTCCTTTAAAGATACATTGGTTTTGAGAACGGTCACTATTTTACGATTCTGTGATTTGTAGAAATAATAGGCATCTATTCCAAAAATGATGGCACGATCCTGGTTTATGATGAGCTCCGGAAACTGTGGAAATTTAAGATTGAATCCCTTGAAAATTTCGGGCTTGAGTGGAAATGATAAATCGTAAGCATTATCAAGCTTCAATTCAGATAAGCTAGCGGTTTCTATTTTCATATCAATTCGCTCTTCGGTCGATAATTTTTACGTCCAGACCTTTGCCTATGTTAATGATATAGGGTTTTCCTCCTGCATGTTTAATCGCTTCGGTAACGGCTTGCTGCTTTCCCGGGCAGAAAGCAAACATACACCCCCCTTCACCGGATCCGTTGATCTTGGCAGCCAGGGCACCGGCTTTCATGGATTGTTCTATCATATTTTCTATTTTAGTGGTTGATAGCTTCAGTTCATCTCTCAATACTTCATGATGGGAATTCATTAATGCTGCCAGTTTAGTTAAATCTGCGGATTTTTTTAACAACTCCTCTTTTGCTAGCGAGGTGATCTGGCGGTTTTTCAGTACCGCTCGAAGATAGGGTTGATATGATGATGAAATCCGATCAAAATACGGTTCCGCGTCGGTATGGTGAATGTGCATCTTGTCCTGGCAATGAAGATATTTTTTTAATTCCTCTATCCCCATTTCCTGACCGGTTCGAATCCGCTTCAGGGTTTTCTGGGTATCCTTGGGCTGGAGAGAATCTCCAAGAACAAATTCTTTCATGTGGATGGGGAGTGGTGTGATCTTGCTTTTATGATTAAAATCGATATGTACGATGCCTCCGAGGGCTGATGTATATTGATCCATGCGCCCGCCACTTTCTCCAAATTCTTCTACTTCTGCCAGATAGGCATATTCTGCAATTTCTTCAGGAGAGTGGGTGTTCTTTTCGCCATCATCGCCGCATTGGAGTAAAAATCCGGTCCAGGCCACAACCATAGCGGATGAGGACGAGGTACCCGATTGAATCGGTATATTCCCCTGTACCCGGGCTTTGATTTTTTTTTCTTTGAATAGCTTTTTGTTTTTTAATACCTGAATGGTACTTTTAAAATAATCACGCTCCCGGGTATAGATGATATTTTTGAGAGAAAATGTGAGATTTTTTTTCAGGTCCAAAAGATCAAGTGTGACTTCATTCCCGTCCACAACGGTACCTTCAATAGATATTCTCAGATCAATAGCAGCAGCAATGACTGAAAAACCCATATAATCCTGATGTTCTCCGAACAAACAGATCCTGCCGGGAGCAGATGATTTAATTTTCATTGAATCACGGCCAATTTTCAATCACTTTTATTCCAATTGTTTTTTAAAAGAAATATTGCTACTGTCTTGAATGGTTACGTTTTTTAAATAAACAAAGGGGCCGATTCGACAATTTTTTCCGATTGAGGTACCGGAGGCAATATAGGTAGATGGATAAATAATGGTATCCCTTCCGATCTCAACCCCGAATTCGATGGTTACGGTTTCGGGCTGGAGAATGGTTACTCCCCTTTCCAGGGCCATTCTCTTTTGATTTCTCTCATTTAGTCTCTTCTGAGCCTGTTGAAGATCCCACCGGTTATTGATACCGATTGAGGTCCAGTAATTCTCTGCAATGACAGAACTGATTTTGAGCTTTTTTTCTACCAGAATACCAACGATATCAGTTAAATAATATTCCATTTTTTGGTTATGGTTGTTTATCTCGGAGAGCAGCGGAAAAACACTTTTGCAATTGAATATATATACCGACGCATTTACTTCTTTAATCTGAAGCTGGTCCGGGCTGGCATCGATTTCTTCAACCACACCGACCACCCTATGATCTTTATCACGTATTACCCGTCCGTAAGGAGGCGGTTCTTTTGGAAAAACAGCTGTTAAAAGTGTACAGTGAGATTTTTCTGCTTGGTGGTGATCGATCAGCTTTTTAATATCCGAACCGGATATATGGGGATTATCTCCTACTGTAACGATTAAATTGCCCTGAAAATTCATCAGTTGATTTTTTGCACTGAGTAATGCATGAGCTGTCCCGAGTTGTTCTTCTTGAATCACAAAACTGACCTTTTTATTTATCACTTTTTTTATGGCTTGATTATCCTTTCCGGTTATAATTATCAGATCTTCTTCTGAGATTCCACTTTCGACAAAAGCATCCAGAAGGATGTTAATTACCTCCTTTCCCAGGATTTGATGGACCATTTTTGAATGGCAGGATTTCATTCGTTTGGATTTTCCCGCAGCGAGAGTAACAGCTTTAATGGCTTGGTTCATTTTTTTATTCTATTTTGATTTACAGGAATTGTCAATGACCGGGAGGATGATAGTGGATTGTTTGGGTATGATGGTCGTTGTTCATAAATTTATATTTTATTTGGAAAATTTTTTCACTTATATTTTATTAAATCTAAAAATATGTTATGATAATTGTTCGACATTAGTTGTCATTTTTTCAAAAGCGTATATTCATGGAATGTATGAGGAGGCTAAAATGAGGAAATTTATTGTGGCATTCCCTACTTTACTGCTTATGCTGGCATTACTGGGAGTATCAGGCTGCGGTGAAAAAACCACAGCAGATCTGGCAGGTGTTCAGGATTTACTCACCTTAATCCCGGAAAAAGCAACTGGTATTTTTGCAATGAATCTACAGAGGATCACCCAGCTGGATATTTTTAAGGAGCAAATGGAAAAGGTCAAGACCGGTCAAATGGAGACGGAAAAAGAGTCTTTCAAAGATTATCTGGAATTTATTGATCAAACCGGTATTGATCCAGAAAAAGATTTGAAGACCATGGTTGTTGCCATGTTTGATTCTCTTGATATGCGTGGTGATGTGGGAAAAGATTTTGCTGCTGTTATTGCTTTAAATTATGATAAAGAAAAAATCTTGAATTTTATCAGAGAAAAAGGCGAAAAATATGAAACAGAGGAATATCAGGGCCAAATGCTCTACAAGATTAAATCCAGAAAAGGGGAAGATATCACACTATCTTTTTTTAATACCAAAGTCATTGTTTTAGGTAACCAAAAAAATATAGAATCAATTATTGACCTGGAACAGAAAGGTGGCAAAAACATATTGGATAATTCCCGGCTGAAACCTTTCCTGGGCCAGCTCAAGGCGAACACCTTGATGAGTTTTGTATTTGATTTTCCGGAAAATTTAAAGGAAGCCCAACCCCAGGGTGCTCCATTTAAAATGGATTTGAGTAAGGCGGAAATTCTGCATGGTTTCATTAATTATGAGAATCTGGCATGGAGCGGGGAGATTAAACTGATTTCAAAAGATGAGGAATCCAACAAACAGATTGTAAACCTGTTGAACGGACTAAAAGGCATGGCCGTGCTGGCGGGACCTGAAGTGGCTGAACTGGTCAGTAATATCAATTTAACCTCTTCCGCTGATAATATAAAATTGACATTCTCTATTTCCGATGAACTGGTAAAAAAATTACAGAAAAAAGTTAAAGAAAAATCCTCTGGGTTTATGCAGCCGACGGAAACCGAATAGTATATTTTGTTAATTATTTATTTATTGTAAATTGATATTGATTGTGTTATAAATAAAAACAAAATTTCCATAAACAATAAAAAGGAGAAGCAATATGAAGATTGAGAAAAGGAAAAAGGGTGGCGTAACCATTTTTGATTTAAAGGGAAAGATTCTGATAGGGGAAGGAATTGATGAACTGAGAGAAGCGATAAATGATTCAATTAAAGCAAATGAAAAAAATTTGATTCTGAATTTCGATCATGTTCCTTATCTCGATTCCACCGGGCTTGGAGAAGTGGTTAGATCATATACCTCTGTAAAAAAAGAGGGAGGTATGGTCAAGATAGTCAACTTAACCCAGAAAGTCCATGATCTTTTATCAGTTACAAAATTAATTACTGTTTTTGAAACCTTTGAGGATGAAGAAAAGGCAGTGAATAGTTTTTAAAAGGGTTTCACTTTTTAGTGAACAAACATATACGATATTTTTTTATTTTTTTGTTTTTATTCATTTTTTTTTCCTCATTGGCCATAGACCAGAGAAAGCGAATGAAGTGGCGCTTTTATGCTGATGAGGGGTCCTATTTTGCCATCATCCAAAGTCTCGCCTATGACCTGGATTTGAAATATACCCGAAATGATATTATCCGGATATATGAACGATTCGAAAGAGGTCCGGAAGGGCTTTTTCTAAAAAAGGGCTCCCACGGGGAACTCAGTTATGCAAAATCCTTTGCCTATCCGCTTTTTGCAGCTCCTTTTTTCAGGCTATTTGATGTACGGGGTTTGTTTTTATTCAACGGATTGATGCTATTTCTGTCCATATGGATGGGTTATCTTTTATTAAAACAATATCACCCGTCCAAACAAAGCTTCATTTTTTCAGTGATATTTATTTTGACCTCGGTGGTGCCCATCTATATGTCCTGGCTAACCGCAGATTTGTTCAATTTTTTCTTTATCTTTGCCGGTTTGTTCTTCTTTTTTTATGAATTTAAAAATCCCCGCTGGTTTTATCTATCGGCATTTTTCTTCGCTACTGTGGTTTTTTCAAAAGCAACACCGGTTATACCGATTGGGATACTTTATTTGATTATATTATTTAAAAAGCAGTGGAAAAAATTTTTGATTCTAACCTTCATTTCTATTCTGGTTTGTTCTGGTTTTTTCCTCTTTAACTATATTCAGACCGGTGATATCAATTTTATGGGCGGGGAAAGAAGAAGTTTTTATCAACAATTTCCGTTTGAAAAACCGGGATATGGATTCAGCCATGGTCATAAAATGAGTACCGATGACTATTGGCAGCGATTTT
>DAOWKX010000194.1 GCA_030639705.1 Candidatus Aminicenantota bacterium | reverse complement strand
GGCTATTTGATAGATGAGATTGTATCATTGCTTAAAAAGAAAGATGGGCATTCGGTTGGAGTAGAATGAGCGACCATATATCCTTAATTCACCATCAAATTTTTCGCAGGCTGTAGTCGCTATCCCTTTTCACTTTACCCAAAAACGTTTCTCGTTTTTGGGAGCGTCTCATCCCATTTTCGATATTGGCGAGAAATGGGATTCGCAAGCCCTGTTGAGTTATTCAACGGGGCAAGCCGTTCAAAGGGAAGCTGACACGCCTGCTTAATCTTGATTTTGAGGAAATATCCAATTCCCGGTGAGAAATGCGGGTTAATCATAAATATATCGGTTATGTCGGTTCCTTTTCTATTATATTGGATTTTATTAAATTAAATTTAAATCCCTTTTAAGAAGGAGGTGTAACCGCCTTCTTATACGGTTGAAGTTCAGGTTCTGGACAACCGGGTGAATTCGATTGGATAAAAGGATGAATTGGTTTCGGCTGTCCGGTTCCAGCCATAGTGAAGTTCCGGTAAATCCATTATGACCAATGGCAGAGGGCGAGATAGCCCGTCCGCCAGAGGAAAAAAAAGATGTGTTTAGCTTAAATCCCAGGGTTCGATGACTCTCTTTTCCTGGTGTGAAGTTTTTCCAAAAGAGCTGAATTGATTCAGGTCTTAAGATAGTTGCTGTTTGGGGAAAAAATTCAAGGGACAGGTTAAAAATATCAGAAACAGTGGAAAAAAGGCCTGAGTTGCCAGCAGTCCCTCCCAGATAGTATGAATTGGCATCATGAGTGTCTCCGCGTATTAAACGGGTTCTCCAATCAAATTTTTCTGACGCGGTTTTATGCTTGGCTTCAGCCATTTTTTTTTCATAGCGATTTCCCATCTCGGTTGGAGCTGTGTTGGGTTTTTGTTTTTCAGGTAACTTGAAAAATGTATTTTTTAATTTCTTTTTGTCTATGATAATTTCTTTAGCAAGCTCTATAAATGAACCACAGCCTATTTTTTCAATAACAAAATACAATAGTATATATCCGGGACAGGAATACTTTACTTTTTGTCCCGGGCTTGATTCCAATGTCATTGATTTTATGACACTCCTGTAATCAAAATTGTAGAGATAAAATGGGAACCAGGCAGGCAGTCCTGACCTGTGTGTGAGAAGCTGATGAATTTGAATATTGAATGGTATTTCCGGAAAAATTGTTTTAATACCGGTGTTAAGATTTATTTCCCTGCGCTCAATCAGGTAAACCGTTAAGAAAGAGGTGATTAAGGGTTTTGTTAGGGAGGCGATATCGTAAATGGTATCTTCTTGAAGGTTTTCTTTTTCGGGGACGATTGATTTGTCACCATAATGTTTTTTGAAGCATATTTTTTCTCCCTGTGCCACCAGGATTGAAATTCCAGGGAAAACTTTTTTATCTATCTGAGTCCGGATATAATTTTTAAATTTCAATATGATCGATATGGTTTAGGATACGTAAAGCGACCTGAAGAGCATTACGGGCATCATGTCCCGATACATTACAATGCTGTTCTCCTATAAGTGATCGATAATAATTCTTCCATAGTGTAAACAGAGGTTCGACTGGCTTGATTTCTGGTATCTCTTCGATAATTTGGTCATCCTTCAAAACATATTGTTTTACCCGCTGTTTTTTATAATCGATGGAGAAGTAATTGTTTTTTTGAAAAATTCTGAGTTTTCTGGTTTTTTTCTGTGATACCCGGCTGGCCGTCAAATTGGTTACCAAACCGGAATCGAACTGGAGTCTGACATTTGCGATGTCTATTTTATTAGAAATAATCGGAATACCTGAGGTATTTATTGTTTTAATATTTGATTTATCCCATTGGAGAATTATATCAATATCATGGATCATGAGGTCCAGTATCACATCAACATCGAGGGACCGAGATGAAAACGATCCGAGACGCTGAACTTCTATAAATAATGGGTTCTGTATCATGCTGTTTATATATTGCACTGCGGGATTGAATCTTTCCGGATGTTCTGCTGCAAGAATCAAATGGTTTTTTTCGGCGATATCGATTAACTTATCCGCCTGTTCAAGGGTTTGAGTAATTGGTTTTTCAATGATTATATTTTTTTTCTTTTCAAGAAAGTATTTTCCGATCCGGTAATGACTTTCAGTGGGGGTTGCAATCATGACGGCATCAACCAGCCGGACCATTTTTTTATAGTCAATGAATTTTGTTAAATGGTAGGGTTCACATGCGTCTTCCAAGTTATTTTTGTTTATATCACAGGCACAGGTTAGCTGAAATTCCGGTATTGAGTTTATCACCCTCAGGTGATTCTTCCCCATGACGCCGGTTCCGATAACACCCACTCTCATTTTACTATTTATTGATAAAATCGGCTCTTTTCAAGCCACTTGGCTGTGAACCATCCGGGTTGTTTATTAGACATTGAATTTAAAATTCTTGAATATGCCTCTTTTGGTTTTGGTAATAAAATCGATGACAATTTTTGCTTCTTCAGAGTTTTTGAAATCCTTTTTCAGTTTGTCGATTGCCTGGGTGGTATTCAAACCGGATTTGAATATAATATTAAACACCTCTTTTATCCTGTTAATAAATTCCCGATCTATCCCATTTCTCATCATGCCAATTGAATTAGGGCCGTAAAAATTATAATAATCCCTGGATTGAGATACCTTTGCAAACGGTAAAATATCTTGCAGGACAATACTATAACCACCTATATAAGCATTTCTGCCTATTCTTACAAATTGACTAACCGAAGAAAATGCGCCCACAACAGCAGAATCTTCAACCTCCACATGACCTGCGAGTGTTGCTCCATTGATAAAAATAATATTATTCCCGATCTTGCAATCATGGGCAATATGGGTATAAACCATGAGATAGTTGTTATTTCCGATAGAGGTCAGCCTACCTCCTTTTTGGGTTCCCCGATTTATGCTGGTAAACTCTCTGATAATGTTGTTATCTCCGATCTCAATGAAAGTATCTTCCCCTTTGAAGGTAATATCTTGCGGCTCAGTACCAATCGAGCAGAAGGGGAAAATTTTACATTCCTTGCCAATCCTGGTATTCTGGTCTATGATGGTGTGATGCATAATGATGCATCCATCACCAATTTGAACATTATCTCCAATTATTGAGTATGCACCGATTTTTACATCTTTTCCCAGCACTGCCTTATGGCTGATGATAGCGGTTGTCGAGATATCTGATGAATTCATTAAGCAAGGGCTGACATGAGTATTGCTTCTGCGGCTTTTTTCCCTTCTACGAATGCTTTTCCTTCCATGATGACAAAAGTGCCTCTCTGTCTTACCAATTTGGTCTCAAGATCAAGTCTATCTCCGGGAACAACAACTCGTTTGAATCTTACTTTATCAATTCCGGCAAAATAGGCCATTCTTTTTTCTTCAGGAAATCCCCGCAACATCAGTACGGCTCCCAGTTGCGCCAGGGCTTCGATTATCAGTACTCCAGGGAATACAGCTTTTTCAGGGAAATGTCCTTGAAAAATGGATTCATTAATCGAAATATTTTTATATCCTTTGATTGATTCACTTCCTTTGATTTCAGTAACCCGATCAATCAATAAAAAAGGATAACGGTGAGGAATTATTTTTTTTATTTCTTCAATATCTAAATATTGATCCATTCTGTTTACTACTTATTGGCATATTTTTTATCGTATTCAGCAATTACTTCATTGGTGACATCGATGGTCTTATCAAAATAAGCGATTCCAGAGGTGGTCAGATCGAGTATCAGGGTGAACCCTTTATCTTTTCCGATTTTTTCTATCACGGGCATAATGTCCTGACGAAGGTGTGATAATTCGGTTTGAGATTTTTGCCGCATTTCTCTCTGAGCATCTTCAATAAATCTTTTTAACTCGGTTCTTTTGGTCTGAAGCTGCATGTTTTTTTTCTCTCTTGTCTGGGTGTTGAGAGCGGGTGAGGCCAGTTCTTTTTCAAGTTTTTTTATTTTTTCTTGCAGGGTTTCAACTTTTTGTTGTTTGACCTTTCCTATTTTTTCCAATCTTCCAGTGATCTCTTTACCTTTCTTGGTTTGTTGAATTACTTTTTGAGCATTAATTACACCGATTTTTACTTCTGAAAAGGCAAATATACTGAAAGTGAAAACCATAAAGACTAAAATAAATGTTTTTTTCATTTTTCCTCCTCTTTAGGTGATCATCACCGTTAACTTAAAAAACATTTTTTGTATGGATAATTTTTCCAAAACCATCTAAACCCATTTGATTAGTAAAAAGAAGGTCCGACTCCGAAGCCAAAGTGGAAGTGTGAATCATCCGCTTCCAGTGTTCTTGGGTTATAGGCAAAAATGAGTCTGAAAGGTACGCCCATCATGGGGACATAAACCTTCAATTCCAGTCCCAGCGAAGTGTATATATTGTCTAAATTGATGGACTGGCCAATATCATAGGCATTCCCGAAATCATAGAATAGAACAAAAGTGAATTGTTGAGAGATTGGAATATGATACTCAAAATTTACATAAAACGCTTTGTTACCGCCAATGGTGTAGCCTTCAGGATCTTTAGGCCCGATCCTGTATATATCAAATCCCCTGATTGACCGTTCACCACCCAGAAAGAATTTTTCATAAAAAGGCAGTGTTTTCTCATTTCCGTCTTCATCCACACCAAAGGGTGTGACATATTCATAAACCAGGTGCATCCCAAATACATGTTTCCTGCCTATCGGGAGGAATTTGGTGAATTCGAACTTATATTTATGCAGATAGATATCACCCCCAAGTATTCCACCTGAATATCGATAATTTAATAAATATTTGGTACCGGATGAAGGAAACAGTGGTGAATCCACTGTTGAATAATAAACTGTGGGAGAGAATGAATTGATAGTTCGTTTACCTTCTGTATAGTAATAGTAAGAATAGGGATTGGTCCATTCCAGATCCTCATTTATCTCGCTGATTTCGATCTTTTCACTTCCCAGCATAAGTGCAGCTCCAAAAAATTTCAATAGTCTAAACGAACTGATGATATTAAAACCCTGACCCTCCTTGGTATAAAGGCTGGGATACCGGAATGATGTTTTAAATATGTTGGCGCCTAAACTAGCTGGCAAATTGAATAAATAGGGTTCGGTAAAAGCCAGTCGATAGGTTTTGGCTCTGGTCCCGCTGGATATGTTCAAGGTTAGTTTTTCTCCAAGTCCGAGAAAATTTTGAGTTGAATATCCCACAGCGATAAACCATCCTTCGTATCCGCTGTAACCCAGATTAAAATTAATCATCTGACGTTGAAGTTCTTTGACTTCGACTTTAATATTTATTTCGTTTGGATCCGTTGGATTTGGTTTTATCTCGGGCATTTTTTCAACTGTAACCAGACCCAGTTGTTTCATCCTCCGTATTGAATCCTCCAGGGCATTCATATTCAATCGTCTTCCCTCTTTCAACAACCATTCCCTTCTGATAACATGGTCTTTGGTAAAGGTGTTTCCAACAAATTCCAGTTTGCCCAGATAACATATCTGATCTTCATTTATTTTAATGGTCAAATCAGCGATTTTTTTTACAGGATCTAGATTGTCCACCGGGACAATCTGACAGCGGCAGTAACCGATGGACCCATAAATTTTTTGTATATCACTGATATTATCATTTCTCTTTTTAATATTATAGATATCTCCTCTTTTTAAGGTGATTTTTCTTTTAAGGTAAGCGGTTTTTATTACTTTATTACCTTCGATTCGAATATTTGCGATGCGGTACTGGGGGCCTGGTTCCACTGGAATTGAAATTCGAATCATTTTTTGAATCTTTCCAGTTACAGTGGCTTTACGAAACAAAGATAATTGGGGTCTCCCGATCTTTGCTTCCAGATACCCTTTTTGCTGTAAACGGAGTTTTAGGTTTTCCAGGTCTTCATTCATGGATTCTTGATTATAAATATCTTTTTTATTTATTATTGTCAGTAATCCATGGGGCTTGGTTTTTTCCAAACCCTTTATTAAATAATTAGCTGAAACCTTGGAATGATCGATTCCCGGGAATATAATAGAGCCAATCCGGGTTTTAGGACCCTGAATAACCTGAATGGTTATGGCCACCTGTTCATTTTCGGTTTTAGTATTGATATTAACCTTGCCTTCATTGTATCCTTCTTCATTGAGCATTTCTTTTATAATTCTTTCAACTTTTTTTAATTTTGCCGGATTAAAGTATGAAAAAGGAGATAATATTATACTGTATTCCTGCAATTTTTCGATGATGTCTTCTTTTTTAATTTTTTTCCCGGTTTTATAATTGACTTCGGAAATAAACAGGTTTTCCTTAAGGGTGATTTTGATAATAATTCCCCGGGAACCATCCTCGGTTTCAATTTTAATATTTTCAAAGAAACCGGTTTTCCATAATGATTTGAAATCCTCTTTCAGTATTTCTTTTGAGTAAATTTCATGGGGTTTTGATTTCATATAGAAGAGTATCGTATCTCGTGATACTTTTTTGTTTCCTTTAATAATAATATTCTCGATAATTTCTGCATTCAGAGCGGTTAGCAAAAGCAGGAAGACGGAAATTGTAATAATCGTTCTTTTCATGGTACCCTCGATAAATTGATTTTATATCATATTTTCCTTTAAAATTCAATAACGTGGATTTTACTCCTGAGTCGTCATATTTTATTAATATGATTGCATATGGCATAGAGATGGTTTCAAAAAAATATATTTCATGGCTTCTTATCTCAGTTTGTGAGCCCTGTATTGACTATTCATGGTTAAAACACTATAATAAAAAATGGCAACCGTTTTAATAACCGGAGGGGCTGGATTTTTAGGTTCTCATCTTTGTGATACCTTCCTAAACAAAAAATGGCGGGTTATTGTTGTCGATAATCTAATAACCGGTGCTATTGAAAACATATCCCATTTATTGGGAAATGAAAATTTTTCGTTTATCAAATATAATGTTACTAATTATCTTTTCTTTGAAAAGAAAATCGATCTTATATTACATTTTGCCTGTCCGTCATCTCCATTTGATTATGTGAAGTATCCGATCCACACAATGAAAGTGGATTCTTTGGGAACATTAAATACACTGGGACTGGCAAAAAATAAACACTCAAGATATGTTTTTGCATCCACATCCGAGGTATATGGTAGCCCTTCCTGTCATCCCCAGAAAGAAGATTATTGGGGGCATGTAAATCCAGTTGGGCCTCGCTCTGTATATGACGAGGCAAAAAGGTTTTCAGAAGCCATGTGTATGGCCTATTTCAGAAAGCATGGAGTTGATGTGAGAATAGCCAGGATATTTAACACTTACGGAACAAGAATGAGACTAGATGACCGCAGGGCAATCCCTACATTTATTTCCCGGGCTTTAAAAAACGAAGAAATCACCATATTTGGGGATGGAACCCAAACCCGAAGTTTCTGTTTTATTGATGAGCTGACTGAGGGTATTTTTAATTTATCCACCGAAGAAGGTATCGAAGGAGAAGTGATTAATCTGGGAAATCCTGAAGAACAATCGATAATGAATGTGGCTAAAATCATAATTAAAAAGGTCAGATCAAACTCAAAAATAGTGTTTGATAAAATCCCCGAAGATGATCCTCCCAGGAGAAAGCCCGATATCGACAAAGCTAAGGAATTGTTGAAATTTAATCCCCGGATTAGCCTGGATCAGGGCTTGGATATAGTGGTGCCCTGGTTTAGAATGAAGATGAATGTCTGAAAGAATCCTTAATAATATATTATTAAAAATATAATGACCATATCACGTTATAAAACCATATTCGGTCCGGTTCCTTCAAGACGCTTGGGCGTTTCTCTGGGCATTGATATCATTCCTTTTAAAACCTGTACCTATAATTGTGTTTACTGTGAGTGTGGTGCCACAACAGATCTGACACTGGAGCGCAAACCGTATGTTGATGCTGAGACCGTGCTGCTGGAATTAGAGCAATCCCTTTCAAATCTGGATCATGTTGACTATATTACCTTTTCTGGTTCTGGAGAGCCCACTCTTAATATGGATCTGGGTAGAATGATTGTTGATATTAAACAGCTGACAAAAATTCCAATAGCGGTTTTAACCAATGGATCATTAATGTATCGGGAGGATGTTGTCAGGGATCTTTTACCGGCAGATGTGATATTACCTTCTCTGGATGCAGTATCAACCAAATTATTTTCCAGAATCAATCGGCCTCATTCAAAATTAAAAATTTCACAAATAATCGGTGGTCTACTCAATTTCAGGCAACGGTATCCGGGAAAAATCTGGCTGGAAATATTTATTGTTAAAGGGATTAATGATGGTGGCGATGAATTAAATAACCTTTATTGTGTTATCAAAAAAATCAATCCTGATAGGGCTCAATTGAACTCTCTGGACCGGCCTCCGACTGATTCCAGCGTGAAGCCTGTTGACATGAAGGTGCTGGAGAATATTAAAAATGGATGGGTTGATATTCCGGTTGAGATTATTAAAAGAATCCGAAAGAGGGAAGAGATTGCTGCATTCAGTAAAAATCTTGAAAACAGCATTATAGATACGATCTCCCGGAGGCCATTAAACATAGAAGATCTGGTTCAATTGACCGGGAAAAATAAACTGGAAATTTTTAAATATATTGATGTTCTGGAAAGGGAGAAAAAAATTTATTCCGAGATAGTGGGAGACAAGATATATTATGTCAGCGTCAAATAGTTGATGGTCAGGAGTCAGGGGATTCGATAGGGGATTGCTCGCTCAGAAATCATTAAATTTGATTGATTACTGATTGTTCTTGAAGAGTGTTTCTGTTTCTTCCTGAATCAATATCCAGAATGTATAGAGTCCAAGTGCAGTTCCAAAAGGAATATTAATCAGATTTATGACACCCAGAATGAGGGCCAGAATCCTCGACCAGGGACGAAATTTTAGTAGTCCGAAGCCGCATATAATACCAGGAGCAGAGAATAAAATTAAAAATCCGGCCACAATGGATGCTACAATAGTGGTGATGGCAATCACAGTTTCATCTCCTGAAATGAGTCCGCCTCCTGCTACAACTGCGAAGACTACGATAGCGATAATAAGAGTGATTGAATTAAAAACGATATAGAGCCCCCCGAGAAAGGAGACATGTTTTTGAAGGGATGTTGTTTTATCCTGTGCCAAGGATTGATTATCTGTTTTTTTTGATTCTTTTGAAGGTATTTCAGCTTTTTTTTCTTCTAATTCCTGTGACGGTTCAAGTGGTATGATAAAAATGGCGACAAGATAAGCAAGGAGTCCTCCGCCACCGAATAATACCAGTAGTACAGTGATGATTCTGATAATGACAGGATCAATATCGAAATATTCTCCGATTCCACCGCAGACCCCGGCAATGATTCGCTCATTTCGGCTCCGATTAAGTTTTTTCATACCTCACCTCCTCTTCTTACCATTTCTTTCATGACTGTATCTCTTTAACGAATTTTCAGGGGAAAAGGTTTTAAATATCCTGTCAGCAGGGTGAGATTCAGTTCAGGTCATTTTTGCGGAAAACCGCAGTTCTGGCGAGGGTATCATGCAGGGCTTGCCTCTTCTCTCCAAGTATAAACAAACAGCCGAAAAGGATGACCATCCCGGCCAGGCCCGCAATTGAATTTAAAAAGGTGAAACCGCTTATACGACCTATCAGCTCGAGCAGTACGGATCCGTTTTTAATGGCAAAGCGCGGAAAATAAACCCATATATCGCCGGCCTTTCCATCCTGAGTTCCGATTTTTATTCCCAGGATCATTTTCCCCGGTGTGGCTCCGAAAAAGGCTTCGGTGATCATGTACAGGGTGCTGAAATGGGCGATAAAGAGTGAAACCCTCATCATTTCATCATAGGCTTCCTGGGGGGTGAAATGGTGGTTGCCGGCGGTGTTCATGATAGCCTCGGTTAATTGGCCTTTGATAAAAGCGCTGAATGTGTTTTCCATCAGCAGGGCCATCAGAATGGAGGCCAGAATGGTGATGACAAAACTGTCAATGATGAACGCCCCCAACCGGGGTCCGAAGCCGACTCTTTTTTCAGTTTTCAGATTCATCTTTTATCTCTGGTTGTTTTATGAATTTATAAGGTTTTCCGTTTTTGACATGCAGCAGCAGCGGTCCTGAAAAACCCAGTTTCAATAATTCCCGCCTTAAACAGGTCATGAAAAATCCATGGCTGATCACCAGGATTCTGGTTGATCGGGGATTGGAAATACAGTGTTGGTGAATGAATTCCCTGGCTCGCTGGGTGCTCATCTCCCGGTTTTCAGGCTGGATTTTTACCTTGAACAGCCACTGTAATCT
>DAOWKX010000177.1 GCA_030639705.1 Candidatus Aminicenantota bacterium | reverse complement strand
TTTCTAAACCCTTAAAAATACCCATTTTGTCAATTATATCAATATTATTAAAACATTTTTATCAATTATCTTGGCTAATATTTAAAGATGCTATTGATTGAGTTTTGAGACATCCACCTTCGTTTGACGATTAAAACACAATTCTTCTATTTCTTTAACCCTTTGTTTAAATATGGGATCCTTCAGCATTAATTCTTTAGTCATACTCAGGGCACTACTAACTGGTTTATTGGATTGTTTTTCTGGCATCTTATTTTACTTTTAAATTCTAATTTTTTTGAGAGACAAATTTTAAAGGGAAAATAATATTTTGCCTTTTATGAATTCAAAACTTCTCTAATCTTTCTTGTCAACTCCTCAGGAGTAAACGGTTTTTGAATAAGGTGAATATCGCTCTCTACTAATCCATGATAGTAAATGATATCTTTGGTATAGCCCGACATATAGATCACCTTAAGCTCTGGTTTTGAGGTTGATAGTGTTTCAGCCAATTCTTTACCACTCATACAAGGCATTACTATATCAGTAAGAAGTAAACCAATTTCCTTTTTATGCTTCTCCCAAATGGGAAGAGCCTCTTTTCCACTTTTGGATGCTAAGACTTTATAACCACATTCGGTTAGAACCTTTACCGTAAGTTCAAGGATATTTTCTTCATCTTCAACCAATAGAACTGTTTCTTTTCCTTTAAGGAGTCTGGATGACCTGGGCAAGGTAACTTCTTTTTCCAATTGTTCATCCACCTTTGGCAAATAAACCTTAAAAATTGTTCCTCTTTCTACTTCTGAATACACATTAATGTGACCTCCACTTTGGTTTACTATTCCATATACAGTGGAAAGCCCCAAACCGGTGCCCTTTTCCTTAGTGGTAAAGAATGGTTCAAAAATGTGAGAAAGAGTCTCAGAGTCCATTCCATATCCTGTGTCACTTACAGCAAAAAGAACATATCTCCCTGGTTTCACATTTGGATATCTCTTAGTATAGTTCTTATCAAGTTCCACATTCCTGGTTTCAATAATTAGTTTTCCACCTTTGGGCATTGCATCTCGAGAATTCACAGCCAGGTTCATGATTATCTGTTCAACTTGATTAGGATCGATTTTTATATTTCCGAGTGCCTTGTCAGATATAAATTCCAATATGATATCTTCTCCCAAAATACGCTGAAGTAAAGGCTTGAAGTTTCTTATAACCTTATTTAAATCCAGAACTTTGGGCTGAATCAAAGCCCTGCGGCTAAAAGCCAAGAGTTGTTGAATGAGAGTTGTAGCTTTATCTGCTGTTTTTAATATCTGCTTCATGTAGTTTAAAGTTTGACTATTTGAAGGGAGTTTCATTTTTGCTATTTCTGCATAGCCAATTATTGAAGTGAGTAGGTTATTAAAATCATGGGAGATAGCTCCTGCTAACCTTCCTATACCTTCCATCTTCTGAGCCTGGAAAAACTGCTGTTCAAGGTGTTTACGTTCTGTGATATCTTCGATAATACCATCATAATATTTTACCTTCCCTTTCTCATCTTTCACTGCTACAGCGGAGATAGAGGCAATTAAGAGGGTTCCATCCTTTTTCTTTAATTTTAATTCCTCATCTTTTACAAATCCTTCTCTTAATATTTTATAATTAAATTCTTTTCTGTCTTCTGGATTTTGATATAAATCAACAACATTTATAGCTAAAAATTCTTTTCTGTTCTTATAGCCAAATATCTTAATAATAGCAGGGTTAGCTTCGAGAAATGTGCCTTTATGGTCGGGAGAGTTTCTATATACACCAAGATTGAGATTTTCTGTTAAAGTTCTGTAATTCTCCTCGCTTTCGCGAAGTGCTTTTTCTGTTTGGTTTCGTTCCAATACATTCACGCACATTTCTCCTACAATTTTAAGCAGTGCGATTATGTCTTCTGACCAGTGCTTTTCCTTCTGTACTGAATCGAAACCAAGAAATCCATAAAGTGACTTATCATATATCATCGGAACCAGGATAAGCGATTGGATACCTTGCGATTGGAAAAATTCTTTTTCAGTTGCATCAGCCGGAAGATCGGCGATACAAGGAATATGGATGGTTTCAAATCTCTTTATTCTATCTTCACACCAGAGGAAGTCACTAACTAATAAACCCTGGTTAATGTGGATTTGCGGTTTAATTCCTTCAGCACACCACTCATGTGTATTATCCATCTTGGTGAAGTTGTCGTAAAACAAAAAGACATAACTGCGGTCAATATCAGCAAATTCTCCTATTTTTTGCAAGGCATAGTTTATCCTTTGGTCGATCTCATCTGGTATAACGTTGATGAAGTTTGTTGATAATTTGGAGATAAGCTTCTCCAGTTCAACTCGATACAGTAATTTTTCCTCTGTGCGTTTGCGATCAGTTATATCCTGACCCTGGGCTATGGTAGCCAGGAGTGTTTGATCCTCCTGACTATAAATATTTGCTGAATTCCACAATCCAATACGTGTTTCACCGTCTTTGCGAAGAATTGGGATTTCCACTGTTTCCCAGTATTTCCCTTCTGAAGCACTTTCAATCTTTTTCAGGGAAACCGAGCGGTATTTTTCAGGGAACAGGATATTCAATGGTTGTCCGACCATCTCTTCTGCACTTCGTCCGCTCATTTTTTCAAAAGCCTTATTAAAAATACTTATTTTTTTCTCAGGATTCCAGACAATAATGGGAGCATTGGCATATTCTATTAGATTTTGTAGATAGTCACTGGTTTCTTTAAGTTCCTTTGTCTGCCTTATGACTTCTTGTTCCAGAGAATGTGCCCAGCGATAAGAGATTAGAAAGGAAAAAATCCCACCTCCAATCAGTACTAATATGACAAATCCCAATATATATAGCTCAGATCGATAGGCTAAGCGAATAATTTCCTCTACTTCATAAACTGGAGCACATACCGCCACAGACCATATTTGGTTATCGAGATGGGCTGGAGTATAAGCTATAAGCTTTTCAATTTTCTTTTTTTCCCCCTTATACCAGCCCGTGATATATCGACCTACTCCCTCTTTTCCTGCTATCATATGCCTCTGGATTTGATCAATCGCTTTATAGATAATCTCAGGGTTCTTTTCTCTCCTTACCTTAAAAGCGTTTCGGCCAATGAATTCCTTCTCATGGTAGGCTATGAAAACGCCCTTTTCGTTCAACAACCAGGCATAGCCGGTCTTACCTGATATGATGGGAGAGATAATATTTTGAGCGATCATATGAATATCAAATGATCCCACCAGAATCCCTGTAAATTTTTTCGATTCTAGCTTATTATCCTGGTCAGGTATTAGAATAGTGCCGGTCATTTTCCCGGCCTTGATTGTAACCATCTTATGTGTCTGATAGACTGGAACAGCAACTCTTATACGGGTTTTGCCCTGTTCGTTACTGATCAAGCTGGATATAATAATGTGCCCGGTATTCTTGGCTTGTTGAAAAATATTTTTTTTGCTATAGTCCCACCCTATCAGTTCTTTTCGCCAACCGTCAAAGGGATAAATGAATCGAAGGATACCATTTTGGTCTAACCGCCGTATTGAGGTTCTAAGAGGAAAACCCGAATATGCATGTTGCATATATTTTAAGCATTCAGGAGTCATCTGCTGGATTGTTGGTAGTTGCGCTAATGATGATAATTGAGCAGCATATTCCTTAAAGATAACTGTGATGCTAGTGGCAGCCGAACGGGCTAATATCAACTGTTGTTGGTTGAACTGGTCTATGGCTATTTTCCTGGTCTCCCGAAAGACTTTGCTCCCGAGTAATATTACTACCGTAACCAAAAGCAGGCTTATAATAATAATAAGAATTTGCAGTTTTAGGATAGGTTGTTTACCTTTCCTTTCAGCTACTTTTTTCATGACTTGATTCCAGATTTTTCAACATAATAATGAACTCATAGAACACTCTTCTCAAAGCGTATTAAATTGATAAAAAAATCCTTTTTTATACACAGGGATATTTTAAAGGAATTTTTAAATTATTTCAATGAATCTATATTTCATATAGATTTTTAAATGAGGCAATAGGTGAATATAAAAAAATATTTACGGGCTTTTACAAAAGAGATGAATATGATAAAATATAGTATTACGAAAGTGAAAACAACCGAGGTAAAACCATTCTTTCAAAGGGGGCTAAAAATAGATGGTATTTCTTATTTTTTTCCTGCTATTTTCAACCACAGTTCTTTATTATCTATTTGAAGTTAGTTTTAAAAGCTTTTCCAGAATTTCGCTGGCCGGATTGTTGGAAGATATCCAATCCAATTGGATAAGCAAATTTGATTTTATTGCCAAATATGATCTGGTATTGAATTCATTGAGTGCTTTTTCTTATTTCCTGCAACTCACACTTTTTATTTACTCCTTTTTTCTCATGGAGAGATATTTGTACAATCCAATCCACAGAATTGCCCTGCTCATCTTTTCTTTTTTGGTGACCTTCAATTTCTTGCTCTATACCATCGCTTATTTAAACAGGGAAGCCATCATAAAAAGATTAATTTTCCTGTATCCGATTCCCTGGGTATTTTTCTATCCCGCCAACCTCATATTTTCATTTTTTTTAGGGAGAAATCCTGAAAACAAGGACCCAAACCCGGATGACCTCAGTGAGAAAGAATTGGAGGTGTTTATCGAGGAGGGAACCAAAGAAGGATTGATTGAATCAGAGGACAAAGAAATGATCACCAGTATACTCGAATTCGGCGATACCCTGGTCAAAGAGATCATGACCCCCAGAGTGGATATGATATATGTTCCCATAAACATTGGTCTCAACCAACTCGTGGCACTGATCAATAACAAAAAAAAATCAAGATATCCGGTTATATCCGGAAGGGTCGATAATATCGAAGGAATCATCCTGTCAAAAGATGTTTTTAATTACCTGGATAAACCCGATTTTAATATAAAAATGATTATCAGAAAAGCTTTTCTTATTCCCGAAACCATGAGAATATTAGAATTGCTAAAAGCGTTGCAGAAATCGAAACAAAAATTTGCCATTGTGGTGGATGAATTTGGCGGTGTTTCAGGTCTGGTAACCATGGAAGACATTATCGAAGAAATTGTGGGTGAAATCCAAGACGAATATGATGAAGATATCGAACAAATTAAAAAGGAAAAGGACCATTTCATCGTGAATGGTGATACTGATATCGTGGAACTGGGAGAAACACTGAATATTAAATTTGATGAGGAGGAAGATTACCAGACAGTAGCAGGTTTTATCAGTTATAAACTGGGACGTATCCCCAATAAAATGGATAAAATTACCCTGGAAAATCATACATTGCAGGTCATTGATATTGAAAAAAATCGAATTAAAAAAGTAAAAATTACAGTTCAGAACAAATAAGGAAATCCAAATAAAAAAACTGAAAAAAAGCAAAAGCCACTCAGGATATGTGGCTCTTATCGGAAGAACCAATGTGGGGAAGTCCACATTTTTAAACTACATAATGGAAACAAAAGTATCAATTGTATCCAATTCACCTCAAACCACCAGGAGACAAATCCTGGGAATCAAAACCACTAAACAGGGACAAATTATTTTTTTTGATTCTCCAGGAATTCACAAACCCCAATTCAAATTGAATGAAAAAATGATGAAAGATGTTCACAACTCGCTTCTGGATGCAGATATTATTCTCTATTTCATAGAAGTTAAAGACTATAGAAAGGACGAATTCGTCTTAAATATGATTAAGTCCCTGAAAAAAACCACCATATTAGTCATTAACAAAATTGACCTCTATAAAAAGTCCAAGGTGCTCCTGCAGATTGATTATTTTAAAGAAAAATACAACTGGAATGAAATCGTTCCCATTTCAGCCTTAAAGGGAGATAATCTCGACCGCTTGGAAAATTTGATATTTGAATATTTACCTGAAAATGAAAATATATTCTCACCTGATGAATTCACCCTGCAAACAGAGAGGTTCTACCTGGCGGAATTGATCCGGGAAAAAATGTTAAATCTGATACACCATGAACTTCCCTTCACCACCAGTGTAAAAGTCCAGGAAATAACCAAAAAAGAGAAAATTATTTTTATCCGGGCAGAAATCTATGTGGAATCTCTTTCCCAGAAAAAAATTTTAATAGGCAAACACGGCTCATTGATGAAAAAAATCGGTGAAACCGCAAGAACCGATATTGAAGATTATTTTAATAAAAAAGTCTTTCTGGATCTTTTTGTCAAAGTGGTTCCCAACTGGAGAAATTCTCCCCACTTCCTGAAAGATATTTTTGATTGATGGTATGAATTATTCTTTACATTTTTGTGCCAGTAAATGTGCCGTTATAGGTTGTCCCGTAGTCATCATCATAATAGGTCATGGTACCATTCATGGTATTACCGGTACCGGTGCCGTTAAAGGGTACATAGGTATAACCATAATGGCCATTGTATTCAAAAAGGAAGGATATTGTGTTACAGTTGGTAACCGTATAGGTCCCGGTATGACCCGGTTCATACTGCCATCCCAGGACAGCCCCGGAAGCGGTGCTACCGCTGAAAATCAAGGTTTCCGTCCAGGTATATGACCAGACGGGGATGGTAATCGTAACCTGCCAGGTTCCTAAAATACTGAAGGTACATTCCTCTTCGGTTTTACAGGCAGGATGAAACAATAATCCCAATAAAGCAACAACAACCAACAAAACAAGCAATTTGCTCTTCATGTTTTTTCCTCCTTCAAAAATCATTAGTTTTGTTGTATCATAGGAAAAAAGGAAAATCAAATCAATTTTGATGTTTTTTTATTTTTTATTAATTATAAATATCTTTAGCCCGCATTTCTCACCGGGAATTGTTACGAAATGGCAAAGATGCCCATGGATACAAGGCATGCGATAGAGGCTTTTGCAGGCGTATTAGACAATACGTCGAGAAAGCCGATTGAGCATAACGCAGTAGACCCTGTGGAATATTAAAATATTACAATTATTCAACAGGGTAGACATGAGTATATTTGCCATTGCAGT
>DAOWKX010000090.1 GCA_030639705.1 Candidatus Aminicenantota bacterium | reverse complement strand
CGAGATAGTTCTGATTGGATAGAATCTTTATCGGCCATTTCTTAATCGATTCAGGATTTCTCGAAGTGAGCGGAGCCTGTTTTTCGAAATAATATCAATGGTTTTACAACTCCATAAAACCAAATAAGTAATGAAAGAAATCCCCCCAAAGATTAAAATCAAACCAAGTATTGTATCAAAATCCACTGAATGACCTCATCATCTATTCAAACTCAGAAGTGACTGTTCTTTTTCCTTATTGATCCGAATGTCATCCATTTTTTATTAAAAAAATTCATTTCAACGGGTCAGAATCGAAATTCTCTGAAATAAGATCAATAACCTCTTGTACTGTTATGGATTCTACCATACTCTTTCTGATAAAATCTTTTTTCAGCATCTTAACAATTCGCGAAAGTAAAATCAAATAGTCTCTATGCTGCTCATCACTGGCAACAATCATAATTATAATTCTAACCGGCATTCCATCTAAAGAATCATAGTCTTTTACGCCTTTTTTGTTTATCAGAATTGAAATAATAATATCATCAACTCCTTTAATCCTGACATGAGGGATGGCAATTCCCAATCCGATTCCGGTACTCATAAGATCTTCTCGTTCAAAAATAGATTTCCTTAATTGATTTTTGTCTTCTACCAGATTTTCCTTCTCGATCATCTGGATTAACACTTCCAAATTATCCTTTTTTTTCTCTAATTCTGAGAAACAAATCAAATTCTTGTTCAGTATCTCACCAAGTTTCATAGTATAGAATCTAATCTCTTTTTTCAATAAACCAAATCATTGGAAGTATTTTCAGAATGAGTTTCTCACTTTTCATAAAATCCTTTTTTTCAAAGTCAATCATAAAGCTACTAAAACTTATTGATAGAGAGTATACTGGGAATTGCAATAAAATTCAAATAAATTTCAATATAAAAAGTAAATTTGTAATCCAGGAACATAAACATTCATTCTCATTTCTCTATCTAGATAATATGGCTATTTGTTTTAAATGGGTCATGGTTCATTGTGAATTTACCTTCTTATGTGTGTAAATATTACCCCAAAGAATCATTCCGGTTTTCAACGAATCGCTTCTAAAATCAAATGATTCAATTGATTGTAGGATTCTCGATTATCTTATAATCGGTACTAAGATGATCTGACTTTATTCCAATCCCTTTTAGCTAAAAAATCCTTCTAAAGGCATAAAAATTGCTAAAATAAATACAAAGAATAAAAAAGAAGCATGATGAGTGGCATAAAAAAATGAAACCAAATAACAGAGCGGAAGAAAGAATTCCATCTATCTTAACCATTAATTTAAAATATAACGATAGGATTTTTTCAGGAATGACCCAGAATATATCGAAAAACGGAATATATATCGAAGCCATTGAGATGAATTCCTCCAAAAATCGGGAATTATCTATCATGGTGGCCGCTGAAAAAAGCCTCTTCCAACTGAAAGGTGAAATCATTTGGACCCAGCCTTTGTCCTGTAAATCCTCAGAAAAATCATTAACCGGTATTGGGATCAAACTAAGCGAAGTGTCACCCGGATATCTAAACTATGTTGAATACCTGAAATATAGAAACCGGAATAATCATTAAGCCACACCAAAAAATATGGATTGAATTTTCAAAACGGTAATGTGAAGATCTATAAACCAGGAAGATACAATTTTTATGGATAACATGATAAGAAAATTTGATTATTTAAAAATGTTAAGTTACGAAACTACCATTGAAGATATATTACATCATACCCAGAATAAATATAGATACAGAGGCGAAGAAGGGAAAGAATACCAGGTCATTCAAAGTGTTTTTTGCGAGTTAAACAGAGTCACCCATTTATCCAATAAATACATCAGATGGTATACGGTTATTATTTTTCTATCGAATCATTTTCGCAGGCTTCATGACCAAAGCTTTCTGGCAGAGGCTCTGCCGCAGGAATTAATTGATTTATCCATCTGTCATCAGACCAGGATCCCGAAAGGAAAACAGCATCGCGTTTTTATTCCAAGTTACATTGAATGTCTGGAAACCTACCTTAAACATATTGCCCGGCTGGGTATTCTGATATCTACCAAAATGAAGATTCAACAGCACTATGTTGACCTTAAGCTCAACCATATCAATGACATATTAAACGAACTACTCAAAAACATGAAATCTATTGATCACAATTATACCGACGAAGAGATATATCTTTTAGCTATCCAGAATGCCACAGAAAATATCATCAAAAAAACAAAATATATTTCCAAAACGCTTCATAATAACGCCATCCAGGCAGCGACATCTCATTTGTATACTGAAATTATTACCGCAAAAACAAAAAAAATTCCAAAAAATCGGATCAAGAAACTATATAACCTGGATGACTTCTGGAACGGCTTTATCCCCTGACATTGCTAACAAATTCTCAAAACGCCAGCATGGTTTATTTTTTAATTAAATTATACTATTATATTATCATCAAATAACAAAGGTTTTCTTAGCTCAATACCGGATGTGAGGCATTTAGTAATGGAGAAAAAATCCGACTCCAAATACTTTGGACGCTATCAACTCGAAACCAAACTGGGAACCGGAGGTATGGGAGATGTTTACAAAGCCTATGATCCCAGCTTAAAACGCCACGTGGCGCTCAAAATTCTCCGCTATGAAAATCCTGAAGTTTTAGCACGGTTTTTGCGGGAAGCCCGGGCTCAGGCCAAGGTAGAGCATGCCCATATTTGTAATATTTACGAAGCCGGTGAAATTCAGAACCGCCACTATATTGCCATGCAGTATATTGAAGGCAAAACCCTGACCCAGTTGAGAAACGACCTGACCCTGGATGAAAAAACCAGAATCATGATGGGAGTGGCCCTGGGTTTGCATGCAGCTCATCGCCAGGGCTTGATTCACCGGGATGTGAAATCATCAAATATTATCCTCAATCTTTCAGAGGACGGTCAATGGAAGCCCTTTGTTATGGATTTCGGAATTGCCAGAGAGCAATCTGCTCCCGGGATCACCTCCACCGGTATGGTGGTTGGTACACCCTACTATATGTCCCCGGAACAGGCCAAGGGGAAAATAAATGATATTGACCGGCGCAGCGATATTTACAGTATGGGAATTACCCTTTTTGAACTTCTCAGCGGAGAGGTTCCTTTCAAGGGCGATACGCCGGTGGATATCCTGATGAAGATCATCCAGAAAGATCCTCCGCCTTTGCGTAAGGTGAACCCCAGGATCCCGGTTGATCTGGAAACCATTGTCATGAAGTGCATTGAAAAGGATCCCAATCGCCGTTACAGTTCAGCCAAAGAACTGGCTGAGGATCTGCAGCATTACCTGGACGGGGATCCGATCACAGCCATACAGCCCACATTAATCTATCGGTTGAAACGCAAGG
>DAOWKX010000047.1 GCA_030639705.1 Candidatus Aminicenantota bacterium | reverse complement strand
ATTATCTTCAAATATTGTAGCCTCCAAAACCTTTAAAACAGAAGAAACATTGACCAATGCCCTAACGGCCAGGCAATGGATACTGTCCCATTCTGGAACCAAGCAATCCCTCAAGACCCATTTTTTAGCTATTACCGGTAATCGTGGGCGTGCCCTTGATTTTGGGGTTGCTTCTGAAAATATTTTTAATGTTTCAGACTGGGTGGGTGGACGTTTTTCAATCACATCTGCCATTGGTTTGTCTGTGATGATAGCAATCGGTTACAGGCGTTTTATCGAATTTCTGAATGGTTTTCATGTGATGGATAATCATTTCAGGTATACCCCACTGGAGAAAAATATTCCTGTGATCCTGGCATTACTGGGAATCTGGTACATCAATTTTTTTGCAGCATCCAGCCATGCGGTAATCCCTTATGATCATTATATGAGAGAGTTTCCTGCTTTTTTACAGCAGCTGGATATGGAGTCCAATGGAAAATCTGTTAACAGAAGCGGACATCCGGTGGAGGTCCAAACCGCCCCAATAATTTGGGGACAGCCGGGGACAAATGGCCAGCATGCTTTTTTTCAGCTTTTTCATCAGGGGACCCGGTTCATTCCCTGTGATTTTATTGGTTTTTGTGAATCCTTGAATGAGATGGGTGACCATCATGTAAAGCTAATGGCCAATTTTTTCGCTCAGACCGAGGCCCTGGCCTTTGGAAAAACAGAAGAAGAGCTCGTCAGGAAAGGAGAATCGGAAAAATTAATTCCCCATAAGCGATGTCAGGGAAACAGACCGTCCAACACAATTTTAGCCAGAAGATTGACTCCCTTTGTGCTGGGAAAAATAATTGCCATGTACGAGCATAAAATTTTCTCCCAGGGGATTATCTGGGATATTTTTTCATTTGATCAATGGGGAGTAGAACTGGGCAAGAATCTGGCCAGAAGAATAACCAGAGAATTAGATAAGAGTCACGATAAACCGTTAACTCATGACAGTTCGACCAATCATTTAATCCAGATATTTAAAAGGGCTTTGAACAGAGAGGATTAGAAGAATCATAATTAAAATCATTCGATATTTTTAAATCATGGCCTATAAACTCATCAACAGGGTGAAGCCGAGGTGGATATCCATGATCGGTGTTAACTCACCATGAATTCACGGATTAGGCAAATGGGCAGAGAAAAAAGTAGATCAATCAGGTTGCTATTAATGGTTTCGGTGATGATATTTTCAGCCGTTAGGTTGTCTGCTGATCAGGAGAATTTAAAAATGGGAGCCTACGCTCAGATTGAAATGGGAATTGACTCCCTGCAGCAGAAATATTTGAGGCCCATATTCAATTATAATTTTCCCCTGGGTTCTGCCACCATCTTTGGAGAAATCACGTTTTTGCAGCGGGCAGGGGATCAACTCAAGGGAAGCATTGATTACTGGCTGAATCTGGGTGTGAGAAGAAAATTTTCCCATCGTATCAGCGGAGAAATTCGTCTGAATCATTTTTGCCGTCATCTGAGTTCACTTGAGAATCCCGAAATTTTGAATTTAAATGAAGTGCTGGCCCGTGCATGGTTCTCAACCGAGAGAGTCCGGTTGGGGTTGGGTTATGGATTTTATACGGGTGGAAACCGGGATTACAATTCATTGTTGATGGTTAATACTGAACTGACCAGTATTTTTGGTTCTGAATTATCTTTTAAAGGTGAGTTAAAATTCAGAGATTTCATTGAAATACTATATGAAGCTGAACTCTATTTCAGTTTGAGTGAAAGCACAGATCTGTTCATTCGAAACGCAAAACATTATGAATTTGAAAATACAACCTATATTGGAATCCGGATGAAATCATCTGCAAAGATTGAGGAATATTTAGATAGTTTAAAATTAGGAACCGGATTCTATCCATATTTTAAGGCTCATAAGATTCTCGCCGAAGGTGAATTTCGTATGTTTTTTTTTAAAACCTCATATAGACGATTTATTTTTTCTTTGGATTTTTCCGCTCCCATTATAAGGGATAATGCATTCTGGGGTGATTTTTATCCTGAAAACATGGTTTATGCCTTTAATTTTGAGTATGAAAGAAAGCTTAAAGATAAATTATTTCTGGTCTGGTATAGTCGATATTGTTTAAATTTGCCTCTTGATCATAATGAAAGATTCAATTCTGATCTGGGAACCGGAATTTCACTCAGAAATCAATCGGATTTTGATTTGTTAGCTGAAAAAATACGGTTTGAAGTTTCCGCCGGTTACAATTTTGACCTTGATTTTGATTTCGGTTTAAAGTTTGGTCTTAATCTGCTAAACATAAATTGGCTTGACAGCCATTGTGAGCTTCGTTTCCAACTGAATACTGAAAAATTATATTCCAGCCTGAGATTATTTCTCGAATTTGGAAAAGTCATTTCGATTCGACCTTTCATACGATTTGATAAAACCAGCCATTTTGAATCTCAGGAACCCTCAAATATAAAGTTTTTATTCGGAATTGCCTTATTCAAATGGTATGGTGAATAACATACAATTTTTATTTTAAGCCAGGTCTTGAATCAAGCAATTTATATTTCAGCTCGAATTATAAAAACTTATGGGTTTTCATCCACTGATCATTGAAGATGGTACTCAGGTAACGAGATGATCCATCTGGGAAAATGGTTACTATCCGTGCGGGTTTGTCTAAGGATTTTGCCAGTTTTAATACGCCCCATAGAGCGGCCCCGCTGGATCCTCCACCCATGATTCCCTCTTCTTTAACCAGTTTTCGGGTGTATAAAAAGGAATCCCTGTCAGAAATTTGATAGATATCATCGATGTGAGTGAAATCTGCACAGTTGATTAAAAATTCATCTCCCAGCCCTTCGATCAGGTAGGGGTAGGGTTTGATTAATTTTTTGTAATGAAAATAATCGTAAAAAATTGATCCCTCAGGATCGATGGCTATAACTTTGATACCGGGATCCTGTTCTTTTAGGTACTGGGCTACTCCTCCAATGGTTCCACCGGTTCCCATCCCGGCCACAAAATAATCTATTTTCCTCTCCATTTGTTCCCATATTTCTGGGCCGGTGGTTAAATAATGAGCCTCGTTGTTTTCGCGGTTATTGTGTTGATCCGGAAAATAACATCCGGGAGTCTCCTTCACGATTCGCGGGGTGATATTGTTGTAACTGGATGGGGATTCAGGTGGAAGAGTGCTGTCGACCAGATGTACATCCACTCCCAGGTTTTTTAACTGGTTTATCTTTTCTTGACTGATCCGGTCTCTCACCATAACTTTTAATTTATATCCTTTCTGAATGGCCACCAAAGCCAATCCCAGTGCGGTGTTCCCGGAAGAGTTTTCAATGATAAGCTGGCCCTTCTTTATTTTTCCGTTTTTTTCTGCTTTTTCAATCATATACTTGGCAATCCTGTCTTTTACACTGCCCATAGGATTGAGAAATTCTAACTTGGCAAAGATTTTACTGCTAATATTATTTGTGATTTTATTTAATTGAATAATGGGTGTATTCCCCACAACGTCCAGTATACTTTTGTATGGTTTTTTGTTTTCCATTTTTTATTTCTTATCGGTCATATTCAGGGATTCTTTCAATAAAATCTTTACCTGTTTTAAAAAGAGTCAGACCTGATTATTTGTTTTGTAAGGTCACTATTGTATATTAAATCGAATGGGGTGTAAAGCTTTTTTTTTTAAATGACAGGTTACATGACATTCACCTGATTTTTTGATAAAATAAGAAACAGGCTTAAAGGATAGAAATAAATGATTTACACCAATTTTCTCTATTTCATTATTGCCATCATCCTTTTCTCCACAGCCCCACAGGCAAAAGGCAATCTATTCACTTTTTCAGGAAACCTGATCTGGATGATAATAATTATTTTTTTATTCTGGCAGTTAAACCGTCATCATTTCAGCAGATTGAGGCAGAATTATGATAATAAAATAGTTGATATAAACGGGACAAAGCGAGAGTACTATCGTTTAATCAATCTGAACACCATCATTTCGATTTTTTTATTTGCCATCGAATTATTCCTATTTAATATTAAGTTTGTCTTCACCAGAATCCCCTTTCTGGGAGAATCAGAAACATTTATGAATTTGGCGGGATTGGCTGTTTTTCTGCTTCATCTGGCAATAATCTGGTACTGGGCTTTCCGTTCACTGGGAGATGTGCTGGGCTCTTCGGAAACCGCTTCGGACCATATTTGGGCCAATATAAAATTTAATATGGTGATAGTAATCCCCTGGCTGCTGTTATCTCTCATTATTGATATTCTTT
>DAOWKX010000088.1 GCA_030639705.1 Candidatus Aminicenantota bacterium | reverse complement strand
GATAATAAGAATTGGAGCGCCCCAAAAACCTTAAAAACAGTCTCTAAAAATTAATAAATCAACAATGCGTCCCTAATTTGCAAATTTTTCAGATGATTCTCTTAAGTCTTAATAAAAGAATGTCATGTGATGTGATCTTTGCTTTGAAAATTGATTTTGTATCCCCAATTATTTTATGATTCCATAGATCTTTTAATTTATAACTATTTCTTTCTAAACCTGTTTTCCTTAAAATATTCCTCCATTTAACAATTATATTTATAGATCTATCACCTCTATTTAAAAAAGCAATTGCAAGCTCTTTATCCATTAAAAATTTAACCCAAATTTCATAATCCCCGAAATCACCATACTTATATGCTTGCTTCCCCAAAGGATCTTGATCCAGAGCAATTACCTCTTTATTGGTTAATATGTTTTTTATAGATTCTGACATATTTCTTATATCATTCCCTGCCATTAATGGTGCAGAAAGCATACACCACATACTAAAGTGTGCTCTATACTCTTTATCACTCATTCCTCCATTGCCAACTTCCAGCATATCAGGATCATTCCAATGACCGGGTCCTGCATATTGTTCAAGCCCTGACTGCTTATCAAGTATCAATGTCCATCCTATTCCACCCCAATCATTGATACAATCCCAGCAATCCTGTATATCTTCTGTCGTTCTCCATAGATGGCCTATATCTCTTGCCCAGAGCCATGGTTTTGTTGTTCCCCATTCACAAATACTAATAACAATTGGTCTTCCGGCAGCATAAAGCGCATTCCTCATTAATTTATATGATGCTTCTGAATTTTGTTTTCCATGAAAGCACCAATCATATTTAAGGTAATCAACTCCCCATGAAGCATAAGTTCTTGCATCCTGATATTCATAACCTCTACTGCCGGGCCTTTTCTGGCAGGTATATGTTCCAGCATCAGAGTATAATCCAAATTTTAATCCTTTTGAATGTATATAATCAGCTAAGGCTTTTATACCTGAAGGAAATCTTTTCGGATCAGCAATTATATTTCCCTGTTTATCTCTGGCCATCTGCCAGCAATCATCTATAACTATATACTCATAACCAGCATCTTTCATTCCATTTTTAACCATTGCATCTGCTATTTCTTTAATAAGATTTTCATTAATATCACAACCGAATTTATTCCAGCTATTCCATCCCATAGGTGGGGTTTTTGCCAGATCTTTAAATTTTTGTGGAAAAATGAAATTAAAACCAATAAATAATATAAAAATAAAAATAAATTTTCTCATATTTACTCCTTTATAAGTTCTATAATAATCAATTTTATAAAAAAATCAATAATGAGACAGTTTATCTTTTACCCACCCGTTCGGTGGACCGGTGAAAGAACCGGCTGATAAGGTTCTGAAGCGCACCCTGGTGTTTTTTAACCATGATCACCGTGTGCCGGCCCTTTCTGCCGATTTTCTCGGGAATACTACCGAACAACATCTGCTGCATCAAGCCTTCCCGGGCCGCCCCTATAATACAGGCATCAAAGCTCTCGGTCAGTTTTAAAATTCCGGAGCTGATGGACCGGGCTTTAACCAGTTTTCCCTCCACTTTTTTAACCTTATCTCTCAGGTAATCCACACTCTCATCCACCCGCTGCTGGTAAACAGCCTGGACTTCCGGTTTGGTGTCCGGCGGAACAATCATGCTCACCATAATTGCACTGCCGTAGGTTTCGGCAATGGCCGGTGCCAGCTCAAGTGCAAAGCAGGCATTCGGTCCCCCGGAAGTGGGAAGCAGTATGGATTTCATCTTCTCCAGATGAACCATCTTTATCATCATCACATCACACTCGGCATTCATCACCACATCATCCAGTATACCGCCGAAAACCGAACCGCGGGTATGGCTGAAGCCCTTCCAGCCCATGACCATCAGGTCAATATCCCGTTCTTTGATGGTATCGGTGATGGCCCGGGTCACATGGTGTCCGATACGGATCAGGGTGTTGACCACCACACCATGGCGCTTGCCGGATTTCATGGCCTTCTCCATAATCCCTTTAAATTCCGTAACAAAACGCCGGCCCTCGGCAACCGGAAGCTGTTCCGGGACCCTGACAATGCCCAGTGCCAGGATCTCACCCTTACGATCCCGGGCAATGGCGGATGCCATCTGAATCAGATCATCCACATGGTCCGGATGGGCCAGGGGGACCAGAATCCGGTATCCGGTTTTAACCGGTAATTTTTCCTCATAAACGATCTGAGCCTCGGCCCGCTCCTTTTCCCTGCCCCGGGCATACAAATAATACAACAATACTCCCAGCACAAGCCAGATAAGGGCAATCAACCAGGCAACGGGACTCAGGTAAAACAGGAAATACCCCAGGATTAACTGCAGAACAATGGCAATAATGGGCACAACCGGCACAAAGGGAACCCGGAATGATCGTTTGAGTCTGGACTTCTTTTTTCTTAAACTTATTAATGTCCAGTTCACCTGAATGAACAGCAGAATGAACATGATATCCGCAGCTACTGCCACATCCTCAATCGGTAGCATAACAGCCATTAACAAAATCAGGAACACGGATATAAATACCGCCATATGAGGGGTTCGTTTTAAGCGGTGTATTTTCCCGAAAATATCCGGCAGCAATCCCGGTCAGTACAAATATGCCTGCTCCAATCATGGCACCGACTCCAATCATAGTGACCTGAAACAGACTGAGGTCACGACTCAACTGGGTCGGAATCCCTGACCCGGAATCCGGATCTTTTTTATTGGATTTCATTTTGATTTTTGATTTTAAAAAAAATCCAATGAATTGTAAAGTACCATTTGACTTTAATGGCCCTCTGTGTTAGTAAATAGCATACGCACGAGGTAAAAAATGGACAAAATATCCAACCTGGAACAACTGGAAAAACGAATAAATGAATTAAATGCCCAGGGAAAAATAATGGCTGCAATCCGGGCCTGCCAGAAATACCTGGAATCGAATAAAACCAATCCGCATATATTCAGGCTGACAGGAAAACTGATGTTTAAAATCGGGAATATGAAGGGAGCCATCGAGAACCTGAACGAAGCCATCAAAATAAAACCTGATTTCCCGGATGCTTACTATAATCTGGGAATATGTTATTACCATCAAACCTCTTTTAAAAAAGCCATTGAAAGCTTAAAAAAATGCCTTGAACTGGACCCGGACTTTAATATTTCCCATTACTGGCTGGGTTTGGCTTATTATCATCGGGGTGCCAGTCAACAATCAATCGGTTCGTTTAAAAAACTGCTGAAAAAGCACCACACCTCAATCGTTGCCAACTACCATCTGGGAACCACTTATAACTCAATTGAAGAATATGAGAAAGCCATCCCCCATTTTGAAAAAGTCCTTGAGTTAAACAAAGAAGATGAAGCGGTCTTTTATCACTTAGGGGTTGCTTATTTTAAGACGGGTCGATTTTCAAAATCCATCAAAATGTTTCGAAAGGCCCTGGAGCTTAATCCTGAAGACAAACGATCCAGGAAAATGTTAGAATCCGCATTCAATGTCCCTGGTTTTGGCTGATTTCAGCCCATCCGATTAACCCCAATTTAAAACGAAAAACAATCCCTATTTTTATAGAAGGATCAGATGCTCAAAAACTGCCTGACGGTTGGCGACCATATCCGTGACTGTGATCTTGAGATTAAAATCCCCCTCATTTTCATCCGGCAGATTGAGAGAAAGAGAGATCTTATCTTTTAAGGCCCGCAAGGTCTTTGTGTTTTCATAAACCTTTTTTCCACTTTGATGCTGAAGAACAATACCAACCTTAATTATACCCACTTTGGTTTTCATTTCCCGCTCAAAATTTTTTATGCAAAACCTGATCTGCCTGCCCTGTATCAAAAATCCTTCAACTTTAATTTTTTCATGTTGGTGATAATGAATCAATTGTTTAATCTCTTCAATATCAAAATGGGTCTTATAGACTAAGTCTTTTTTATTTCCCCATTGGACCTTAATTGTTTTGGATTCGACCAGACCGTTGAATGTATATGCCAATGCATAGTAGGCATTCGGGTGGTTCTCAATCACCTTTAGTCCATTCACTGGATCTATGTTAATTATGGACCTGCCTCCGCAGCTTCTGGAAATATCTCCCAATAATTTTATCAAACCCGATGATTCCTGAGAGAGGGTTTCAGGCTGGATGCTCTTCAGGCCTCCGAAAAAAACCGTATTATAACAGACATTATGATCAACCATATCCTTCAGAAGGCGGTCGGTTGGGAATGCTTCCGATATATTCAGGAGATCTTCGAGACGTGAAATCATCCGGCTAAAGGTTGACACATATTCCCTGAAATAGTTATTAATCTGATTGACCATATTTTTGGTGATGGAAACCAGATTGCTGGCCTGCCGCTGATGAAAATGAATCCACCATATCTCACTATCCTGGTTTTTAAAGGTTTTTAATATCTGGTTGTACTTCCCGACATGAGGGAGCAAATACAAATTGCGATATATTTTGAATTCCTGGGGATACTCATATAGAAACATGTTGATCGCTTTGTACCGCTGTACCTCGAAATTCGAACTCCTGGATCGATCAGTCATGGTTGTCTTGAGTCTGTTGATCAAATTCATCAATTTTCTCTCAGCGGCAAACTCATTCTTTTTGAAAAATGCATAATCCGTTTTAAGCCGCTTTTCAATATCCATAACCAATTTGACTTTATTGGGAATGACCTTTATGCTGTAACTCTTCAGCGGGGACAGAACCATCAACCTGTCTCCGGGGCTCAATACCTGGTGGGTAAAATATGAAATCAGATCAAATACCTGGCTATCATATTCGCTGATATAAAAAGAGAGCACAAAACTCCGGCCCAGGTCTGATCCATCCTTTATTTTAAGCACTTTTTCAACCACGTCGACAACCTCTCTTGAAGAGCCGTTTATAAAGAGCTTGAAATCTTGAGGATTCACTTTTTCAGCTCCATGGATCTTATTAATAACTCTGATGGGTAACACCAATTTTATCTCTTCCCCTACCAACCCAAAATGGATGAACAGGAAAACAATCAGCAAGCATATTCTTGGTCCGGTTGTGTTCATCTTTTCTCCTTAATAATCTTTTATTGGCTCACAATCAATCCCGCAATAAACAATCAGCAAGCCTCTCGGGAATTCACCCTATTATATCCAAAAATATCATATTTTCCAAACCGAAATCCCAATAATAATGCTAAAAAGAGAGGGTAAAAAAATAAATTGGATAAGAACCAATAAAAAAAATTTTTTCTTTAACTTTCCTTTGACAAAACCTGTAATTTGTATTATCATAACTCCTTTCAATTGCTAAATTGAGAGGATATTTGATGTGTTTTTTCAAATATAAAAAGCAAAAATCAATCATCAGGCTCATTTTTTTTACAAGGCATTCAAATAAATCCAGGATGAATTATCATAAAAAATGAATTCAAATGATAGTCAATATCTCCAAAAAAAAAGTCAAAAGCGATTTTGTCACTAAAGTCGAGGAATTAAGCGGCCAGAATCTTCTGGCTTGCTATCAATGTGGAAAATGTTCGGCTGGCTGCCCGGCTATTTCTCAGATGGATATTCTCCCTAATCAAATCATCCGTCTAGCCCAGCTGGGATTAAAAAACGAACTGTTTAAATCAAAATCCATCTGGGTATGCGCCTCCTGTATGACCTGCAATACCCGTTGCCCCAAAGGGATCAATGTGGCTGAAGTCATCGAAGCGGTGAGACAGATTCTGTTGCGAAAAAGAAAAGACCATGTTGAGCTGAAGGATTTATCCGAAGAGGAAAAAAGGGAAGTACCGCCGATTGCCTTAATCGCTTGTTTTAGAAAATTCACCTCATAGAAAACGAATCATGAACTCAAAACCATCCAATTTTATTTCAAGAAATGTAAGGAATCTGAAATGAAACTAACTTACTATCCGGGATGTACATTAAAGAATAAAGCAGAAAACTTTGAAAATTCAGCTATTTTCGCCCTGAATCATCTGGGAGTCGAAGTCCAGGAATTGTCCAGGTGGAACTGCTGTGGGACTGTATTTTCTCTGACAACCGACGATTTAATGCACCATCTCGCACCTATAAGAAATCTGATACGGGTAAAAGAAGCCAACTCCGACAAGGTCATGACTCTCTGTGCCATGTGTTTCAACACCTTAAAACGGGCCAATGAATACATGAAAAATGATCCGGAGGGCCTGGACAAGTTGAACCAGTTTATGTACCGAGAGAAAATCAAATATGATGGTGATGTCGAGGTACTTCACCTGCTGGAATTACTGAAAGATGAAGTGAAATTTGAAAATATCAAGAGTAAAGTGGTCAAGCCGCTGACCGATCTGAAGGTTGCCAGTTATTACGGTTGTTACCTGGTTCGGCCTCAGGAAATCGGAATCGATGATGTTGAAAATCCCACCATCATCGAAGAACTCATCAGTTTACTCGGCGGGATTCCTGTTGACTTTCCCTATAAAACCGAGTGTTGCGGATCCTATCAAACCGTTGACAAACCTGAGGTGGTTGCAGAAAGAACTTTCCAGATTCTTCAGTCAGTTCAAAAAAACCAAGCCGATGTGGTGGTGGTCAGCTGTCCCCTCTGTGCCTTTAACCTGGATCACCGCCAGAAGGAAACCATACAGATTTTTCCGGGATTCAAAAACATTCCCATTCTCTATTTTACCCAGCTGATGGCAATCGCTTTTGGCTGCTCCGAAGATATTTTAAAATTCAATCTTCACTATATTGATCCCAAACCCATACTACAAGAAAAGGGATTGATTTGAGGTGAAAATGATTTATTTTGGCGAACTCAAACCAACAAAAGGTGAAATCCATATTAACAAGGACCGATGTAAAGGTTGTGGCTTCTGTGTGGAATACTGCCCCAGAGATGTGCTGGAACTCTCTGAAGAATTCAATTCAAAGGGATACCACCCTCCTTATATAAAAAACGAAGAGGAGTGCTGCTATTGCCAGCTCTGCGAAACCATTTGCCCGGAATTTGCCATATTTGTCACAATCAAGAAAAAGGAGGAAAATGGTGAAAAAGTTGAAAGCAGACCCTAAGGGAGTTCTAACCGGCGCCCACTATCTGGATGGAGATTTTGCCCTGGCCGAAGGTGCTCTGGCCGCCGGCTGCCGTTTTTTTGCCGGATATCCCATCACACCCTCCACTGAAACCGCGGAACGGTTTTCCGAAAGAATCCCCAAAGTCGGCGGCGTATTCATTCAGATGGAAGATGAACTGGCCTCAATTGCGGCATTAATCGGCGCTGTCTGGGGAGGTCAAAAGGTCATGACCGTAACCTCTGGCCCCGGGTTTTCCCTGATGATGGAAAACATCG
>DAOWKX010000162.1 GCA_030639705.1 Candidatus Aminicenantota bacterium | reverse complement strand
ATTGCTGCCTCGCCCACATTTTTTAATCCCTTTAATCCAAACCGTATTGATGAGGGAGTATCTACTCTGAAAACTTGATAACTGTTGTTGATATCCGGTGGATTGATGTCGATTCCCATTCTTTTGCAGTCTGAAATGTATTGGATAATTTTGGATGAAGTTGAGGTTTTTTCTGATTCAGAGGTTAGATGGGCTGCCATGAAATGGACCGGAAAATGAGCCTTAAGGTATGCTGTTTGATAAGCTAAAAATGCATAAGCGGTTGAATGTGATTTATTAAATCCGTATTCAGCAAAGGTGCTCATTTGAGAAAAAAGTTGTTCCAATTTTTTTTTGTAATACTTGTTTTTTATGGCTCCATTCATAAATTCTTTTTCGAGTCCGGGTAATTTATGGGTTAATTTTTTCCCCATTACTTTTCTCATTTCATCGGCTTTGCTCATGGAAAATCCAGCGATTTTTACTGAAATTCGCATAACCTGTTCCTGAAAAACAATGATTCCATAAGTATCTTTCAGAATGTCTTCCAGTTCCGGAAAAATAAAGGTCACTTTTTCCCGGCCCAATTTTCGGTTTACATATTGGTCAGCCATTCCTGATCCCAGTGGCCCCGGTCGATAGAGTGCATTGAGAATGATTAAATCTTCGATTTGAGTGGGTTTTGATTTTTTTAAGTATTCTCTCATTCCCGCACTTTCGAACTGAAAAATGCCATCTGTGTCACCGTCCTTGAATATTTTAAAGGTTTTTCTGTCATGTAAATCGATATTATCTATATTGATATCTATTCCTTCAATTTCCTGTATATCTTTGAGAATATTTCTTATGATAGTCAGTGTTTTTAAGCCCAGAATATCCATCTTCAGCAAACCGATTTCTTCCACTTCATCCTTTTCAAATTGGGTGGTAATTTCATCTTTGGTTTTATAAAGTGGCATAAATTCTGTTAGTTTTTTAGGCGCAATCACCACACCGGCTGCGTGCATAGAGGTATGACGGACTGTATTTTCGAGTTTCAGTGCAAATTCAATAAGTTTTTTTATCTCTGGGACCCGTTTTATTTCTTTTTGCAAATCAGGATTGGTTTCAATTTCCTTTCGTAAAGTAACCTTAGGTCCATCGGGAATCATCTTTGCAAGTTTATCTACCTCACTCAGGGGAATTTCCAGTACACGTCCGATATCCCGGATAGCCATTTTTGCCTTCATTTTTCCAAAGGTCACAATTTGAGCAACATTGTTTTGACCGTACTTATCACGGATATATTCGATGATTTCATCTCTTCTCTCGGGATCAAAGTCAATGTCAATATCCGGCATTGATATCCGTTCGGGATTGAGAAATCGTTCGAAAATCAGATAGTACTCCAGTGGATCGATATTGGTAATCCCCATCACATAGGCAACCAAGCTACCCACAACAGAACCTCTTCCCGGGCCGATCGAGATATCATTCTCCCTGGCGAATTTAACGATATCCCATACAATAAGAAAATATCCGGGGAATCCCATCTCCCGGATTTTTTCGATCTCATAGTCCAATCGCCTTTTGTATCTCTCTTTGCCAAATTTTTTGAGATTGAGCCTGGATTCGATTTTTTTAAATCCGTCATAACACACATGTTCAAAAAAGTCATCGACTTTATATGATGGGGGAACATCAAACTCGGGTAAAAAATATTTTCCCAGTTTGAAATCGAAATTACACTTTGCGGCAATATCCATCGAGGTATCAATGCTTTCAGGAACCTGGGAAAACAATTCCGTCATTTCCGAGCTCGATTTCAAATACATTTCAGAGGTGTCCATCTTCATCGGCCTGTCCGGATTTGACAGCACTTCATTGGTCTGAAGGCAGATGAGTATCTCTCGTGCTTTAGCGTCCTCTGCATTCAGATAATGGACATCATTGGTGGCAACCAGAGGGATGGACGTATCTTTTGAGAGCTGTATTAATTTGGGAAGAACCTCAATCTGTTCTTTTAAAAAATGGTTCTGAATTTCTATATAAAAGTCATCTTTAAATATTTCTCTGAACCATCTGACAGATTCATAGGCGATATCTTCTTTTCCCATCAATAAATAGTGCGGAATTTCTCCCTTGATGCAGGCGGATAGTATGATTAATCCATCGTGGAATTTTTTCAGAATTTCCTTATCAATTCTGGGTTTTCTATAAAATCCCTCTTTGAATGACAGGGTAATGAGTTCACAGAAATTTTTGTACCCCTGAAGATTTTTAACCAGAACAATGAGATGATGGTAGTTGATTTCATTTCTGTTCTTTTTGGATTTATCAAACCGTGACCCGGGTGCAATATATAATTCCGAACCGATGATGGGTTTGATGTCATTTTTTTTGGCTTCTTTATAGAAATTCACTGCACCCAGAATGTTTCCGTGATCGGTCAGGGCCACTGCGGGCATATTCATTTTTTTTGCTTTCTGGATCATCAGGGGAATTTTCAGGCTGGAATCCAGCAGACTAAATTCCGAATGAACATGCAAATGGATAAAACTCTTTATTCCCATTCGATGGTTCCCGGAGGTTTCGATGTTAAATCATAGGTGACCCTGTTTATCCCTTTTACTTCATTTACGATTCTGCTGGAAACTTTCTTTAAGAAATCATAGGGAGCCGGGTACCAGTCAGCAGTCATGCCATCAATACTGTTGACCATTCTGATAACCGCAACGTTTTCGTAGGTGCGGATATCTCCCATCACGCCCACACTCTTGACCGAAAGCAGTACAATAAAAGCCTGCCAGACCTGGTTGTATATATTAAAATGAAGTAATTCTTCATGTAAAATGAGATCTGCCTGCTGTAATTTTTCGATTTTCTCCCTGGTGATCCGACCGATTATTCGAACCGCCAATCCCGGACCCGGGAAGGGATGACGATTGATTAATTCGTCTTCAAGACCCAGCTCTTTTCCAACTTTTCGGACCTCATCTTTAAACAATTCCTTAAAAGGCTCAATCAGTTTCCAGTTCATTTTTTTGGGGAGTCCACCGACATTGTGATGGCTCTTAATGGTGACCGAGGGTCCGTTGACAGAAACCGATTCGATCACATCTGGATACAGTGTTCCCTGAGCGAGATATTTGACTTTACCGACTCTTTCTTCCACACTTTGAAAAACATCAATAAAAGTTTTTCCAATTACTTTTCGTTTTTTCTCCGGAGAGCTAATATTGGCTAACTTGGCTATGAAAATATCCGCTGCTTCTATTCCAATCACATTAAGGTCCAATTTATTTTTAAATCCGGACATAAGTTCTTTGTATTCATTTTTTCTTAGCAGGCCTGTATCTATGAAAACCGGAATGAGCTGTTTCCCTATGGCCTTCTTTAAAAGTAAAGCCAGAACCGTGGAATCAACTCCGCCGCTTAAACCCAGGATGATTTTCTCTTTTCCCACTTTGTTTTTAATATTTATTATTGTGGATTTGATGAAATTTTCCATATCCCAATCCGGTTTTAACCCGGCGATATTAAATACGAAATTTGACAGTAATTTTGTCCCCTCTGTGGTATGAATCACCTCAGGGTGAAACTGGACACCGTAAAGCTTACGTTTTTCTGATTCGATAACGGCTATTTCACTATTTTCTGTCCGTGCAGTAACAATAAAATCCCGAGGAAATTGTGATATTATATCCCCATGGCTCATCCATACCTTTGAATTGTTTTTCACCTTTTTTAGGAGTTGACTGCGGAGTCGTCTGTTTTCTTTCTTACCGATTTCAAGTGTTGCCAATCCGTATTCTCTGTTTTTTGTGGAATCAACCACCATTCCCGAAAGGAAAGCGATTAATTGAAGACCATAACAGATACCCAGAATGGGAATGCCTAGATTCAATATATCCCGGGATATTTTGGGGGCGTTTTTTTTATAGACACTGGACGGCCCGCCTGATAGAATGATGGCCCCGGGTGAAAGTGTTCTGATTTGATCAATGTTTATTCGAAACGGAATGATTTCCGTATAGACTTTGAGTTCCCGAATCCGTCGGGCAATCAATTTGGTATATTGAGAGCCAAAGTCTAAGATTAGAACCCTGTTTTTCATTTTTTATTGTAACAATCTGAGTGCCAGTCAGTAAAATAAGAGATATGATTTTTATTTTTTCAGAGTCAGTAAATTTGAAGCAATCATCCCAAAAATGATTCTGGAAGTATCATAGATATTGATTCCGGTTTCATTTGAGATTTCAGAAATACTTTTATTTCCATTTATTTTTGAAATGACCAGCCACTCTAATGTGGATAGAGAAATCTTTCTTCTCTCCTGACGATCAATATCATTGAATGTGGGAATGGAGTCTATTGAACCAATTTTTTTTCGGAGCAGTTTCCATTCATCAATCCGTCTGGCAGCTTCCATTAGAAGAGACGTTACGGAGCGGGGAGACGAAATACAAACGTTTACCTCACCTTCTGGCGACAGCTCGTACAACACACCAGCCAACGAAATACCACTGGATGATAGTTTCAACGACCTTCGTCTCGCCATTGGCGTTAACT